>DASSCU010000054.1 GCA_035697485.1 Actinomycetota bacterium | reverse complement strand
CCTGGGTGCGGAGAACCTCGACTTCTCGCTCCCGGCGGACGAGCAGTCGCCGGTCGCCGGTTACGAGCCCGGCAAGTCGATCCAGTGGGTGCGCAACCCGAACTACGACCCGGCGACGGACGGCCTGCGTCCCGCCTACCCGGACGGGTTCAACATCTCGATCGGCGGCGACAACAACGACCTGTACAACAAGGTCCAGGCCGGCGAGCTGGACGGGGTCGTGGACGGCATCGTGCCTCCACAGGTGCTGCGCCAGTACTCGACGGACCCGACGCTGCAGCCGTTGCTGCACATCAACCCGTCGGACGCCGTTCGGTACATCTCGTTCAACATGGCGATCCCACCGTTCGACGACGTGCACGTCCGCAAGGCGATCAACCTGGGCCTCGACAAGGCGGGCATGCGCACGTTCCGTGGCGGTGAGTCCGTCGGCGAGATCGCGGGTCACATCATGGTGAACTCGCTCGAGGACAACCTGCTCGCCGACTTCGACCCGTACGCGACGCCGAACTCGGCGGGCGACCTCACGGCGGCGCAGGCGGAGATGGCTCAGTCCGCGTACGACTCCGACGGCGACGGCGTGTGCGACGCGCCGGAGTGCTCCAACATCCTCGCGGTGACCGACGAGGCCGATCCCTACCCGGACCAGTCCGCGTTGATCCAGCAGAACATGGAGCCGCTCGGGCTGACGTTCGACGTGAAGTCCTTCGAGCGCACGACGATGTACTCGAAGTGCAACGAGCCGGAGGCGCACGTCGCCATCTGTCTCGCCCCCGCATGGGGGAAGGACTTCCCGGACGGGTACACGTTCGCCGACCCGCTGTTCGGATCGGCGGCCATCTTCCCGAGCTGCTGCAACTACGGGTTGGTCGGAGCGAGTGCCGATCTGCTGTCGGAGGCCGGCTACGACCTCACCGAGGTCCCGTCGGTCGACGATCAGATCAAGACCGCCAACCAGCAGACGGGTGACGCCCGGTTCCAGGCGTGGGCCGACCTCGACACCACGTTGATGGAACAGGTCGTCCCCTGGGTGCCGTACCTGTTCGACAACAACGTCGACATCACGTCGACGCGGATCATCAACTACTCGTTCGACCAGTTCGCCGGTCTGGCGGCGTACGACCAGTACGCCATCGCTCCCGACGCCCAGTAAGGGAGGGTGAGCGGGAGGGCAGGAAACCGGAAGAACGAGGCAGGATCGCGAAAGGGGAGGGGCCGCTCCGGGGGGCGGCCCCTCCCACCTGGTGGGGTAGACTTCGGAGGGCGCGATGGGCAGGTATCTGATCCGGCGGACGCTGTTCATGATCCTGGTGCTGTTCATCGTGTCCCTGATCACGTTCATCATCTTCGTGAAGCTGCCCGCCTCCGATCCGGCCAGGCGCGCGGTGGGCAAGTCGACGAGCCCCGAGAACGTCGAGGCGGCTCGCGTCGCGTTCGGGCTCGACAAGCCGCTGTACGTCCAGTACAGCCGGTTCGCCAAGGGCCTGATCCCCTGGCCGGGGTTGTTCCTGAACGAGGACGTCTACTACTCCTACGCCAACTTCGTCCCGGTGAAGGAGGAGATCTTCGGGCGCCTCCCGGTGACGATCGCCCTCGCGGTCGGGGCCGCGGTGCTGTGGACCCTGGTCGGGATCCCGATCGGCATCATCTCGGCGGTCAAACGGGGGAGCATCTGGGATCGCGGCTCCATGGTCTTCGCCCTCATCGGCGTGTCGGCGCCCGTGTTCTGGCTCGCGTACCTGTTCCTCTACGTGTTCTGGTTCAAGCTCGGATGGGCTCCGCCGTCGGGCATCCCGATCGGGGAGTCGGTGCTCCAGGCCGTGCTTACGGGTCGGTTCATCCTGCCCTGGATCGTGCTGTCGATGACGTTCGCCGCCTTCTACGCGCGGATGGTCCGCGGGAACCTGATCGAGACCATGGGCGAGGACTACATCCGAACCGCTCGCGCCAAGGGGCTGTCCGAGAAGCGGGTGATCTACAAGCACGGGCTGCGTGCCGCGCTGACGCCGGTCGTCACGATGTTCGGGCTCGATCTGGCCGTCCTGCTCGGCGGTGCGTTCATCACGGAGACCGTCTTCGGTCTGCCGGGCGTCGGCCAGTACGCGGTGCGGAGCATCTTCCTGAACGATTTCCCCGCCGTGATGGGTGTCACCCTCTTCGCGGCGTTCTTCATCGCGATCGCGAACCTGTGCGTCGACATCGCCTACGCGTTCCTCGACCCGCGGGTGAGGTACACGTAGTGGCGGAACCGCTCCTCGAGGTCAAGAACCTCACCGTCCACTTCCCGACCGACGACGGATTGGTGAAAGCGGTCGACGGCGTCTCGTTCTCCCTGCTGCCGGGGGAGACCCTCGGCGTGGTCGGGGAGTCCGGATCCGGCAAGAGCGTGTCGTTCCTCACGGTGATGGGTCTCATCGACCTGAAGCGCGCGCAGGTCGAGGGCGAGATCATCTTCCAGGGTCAGGACCTGCTGACGCTCCCGGCCGACGAGATGCGCACCGTGCGGGGTGAGAAGATCTCGATGATCTTCCAAGACCCGATGACCTCGCTGCATCCCTACTACAAGGTCGGAGACCAGATCGCCGAAGCCGTTCGGGTGCACCAGAAGGTCTCGAAGAGCGAGGCTCACGAGCAGGCGGTCGAGATGCTCCGGCGTGTCGGTATCCCTCGCCCCGACGAGCGAGCCGACCAGTATCCACACGAGTTCTCCGGTGGCATGCGGCAGCGAGCGATGATCGCGATGGCGCTCTCGCTGAACCCGGACCTGCTGATCGCCGACGAACCCACCACGGCGCTCGACGTGACCGTGCAGGCCCAGATCCTCGACCTCTTGGACCGGCTGAAGCAGGAGTTCAACGCCGCGATCGTGATCGTCACCCACGACCTCGGGGTCGTGGCCGAGCACTGCGACCACATCCAGGTGATGTACGCCGGCAAGATCGTCGAGGCGGGCGACCGCAGAGACATCTACTACGGCGCCCACCACCCGTACACCTGGGGATTGCTGTCGTCGATCCCGCGGCTCAACGAGAGCGACACGAAGGAGCGCCTGGTCCCGATCCGAGGGCTCCCGCCATCCCTGATCTTCGTGCCGCCGGGATGTGCGTTCCATCCGCGCTGCCCCCACGTGTTCGATAGGTGCCGGACCGAGGTGCCCGAGCTCCTGCCGGCCGACGGTCACCACGCGTCGCGGTGTCACCTCTCGCTGGCAGACACGGAGCGCATCTTCCAGGAAGAGGTGATGGCGCGCTCGTGAGCGTCGAGGTGACCGAACGACCTCAGCCCGAACCGGCGGCGACCGAGACGCCGCTCGTACGGATACGCGGCCTCCGCAAGCTGTTCC
>DASSCU010000053.1 GCA_035697485.1 Actinomycetota bacterium | reverse complement strand
GACAACTGCATATGGGGGTGTACTGGCTTCGATCTGGGCGTTCATCGCTCGGGAGAAGCGGGCCGTGATCCCGGATGTCACGTTAAACGCCGGACAACACACAAGCGCCAACGAAGAGTACGCGCTCGCTGCCTAAGCGGTAGCCGTCCCCCCCGGGACGTCTGCGACCGGGGGATGGGCGTCGTGAGCAGACTCACTCCGCCGGTTCGGCCTCGGGGCCGGCGGGGGACATCGCACCGAGGCTGGCCGATGGGAACTCTGCCGGTGGGAGCCCAGAGGCGAGATCTCACCGCCTGGCTGCGCCCGGAGAAGACCCGAGTGGTCGCCGAGAGACAGGGGTTCGAATCCCCTCACCTCCACCATCGACGCGCGACGATCCATCTCGTCCGCGACTCGTCTCACGCTCGCCGAGGGACCCCGAGGTGGTCGAAGATCACGTCGGCCTTCGTCGCGGCGGTGGCCGCTTCCTCGGCCCGGCCGGTCGCATCGAGCGAGCGGGCGAGTCCGGCGAGGGCGTGCGCCTGCTCGAATCGACCGCCCCAGGCCTCCCAGTCCGGGGCGAGCGAGCCGAAGCTCACGGCGGCCGTCTTCGCGTCCCCGCGAGCCTCGGTGAGCAGGGCGTGCGACGATGCCACGGCGAGTCGCGTGCGTCGCACGTGCACGGGTCGGTCGCCCACGATGCTCGTCGCCAGGTCGAGCCTGCTCGCCGTCAACAATGCGCGGACGACCTCGGGGAGGTACAGCTCCCGGTACTCCGTCGGCCCCCGGCTCGTCGCCACGTCGAACTCCTCGGCGAAGGCCACCGACCGCACGACGTCGCCCGCCGCGGCGTGCGCGTCGACGGCCACGACCAGTGCGGGCGCCAGCACCTGCAGGTCCTCGATCTGGCGGGCGACCGGCGTGAAGGTCTCGGCGAGCTCCACCGCGGCCTCCGCATCGCCGCGGTGAGCGAGCACCCGCGCCTTGTAGAGGTCGGTCACGGTGGCGAGCTGCGTGTCCCCGTGTGCAGCCGCCCATTCGGCGAGGTCGCTCGTCTCATCGAGCAGGTCGTCCCAGAGCCCCGCGTCGAACCGCAGCCAGAACCCCTCGGCGCGCGTCCACATGCCCTGCCCCTCGATGCCTCGGCGCCGGCAGAGATCGACCGTGGCGCGGTTCATCGGCAGGCCGGTCGCGGGTCCGTCCTCGAGGCCGACCCATTCGAGCAGATAGGAGTGCGACGTGACGATGTCGATCGCCACGCCGGACGCCTCGGCGACCTCGAGCGCCTTCCGGAGGTCTTCGACCCCCCCGAGGTCACCGGCCTCGCACCGAGCGTTCCCACGCAGATGCAGCGCCATCAGGGTCACCGACTCACTTCGCGGGAGCTCGAGGGCGCGCTCGGCCCAGCGCAGGGACTCTCGGGATCGACCGGCGAACATCTCGGCCTCCGCTCGGCAGGCGTAGAGCTCCGACAGCACCTCCCGGCCGTCGGGGTCGTCCTCGACGAGGGCGATGCCCTCCTCGAGGGCGCGGTGCGCGGCCCCGGTCTCGCCACGCAGGCCGAGCTGGAAGTAGATCCTCCGAAGCACGCGGGCGGCGAGACGGGGATCGCCCGCCTCCATCGCCTCCCGCTGGGCCGCCCGGTACTCCTCGAGCGCGGCTTCGCTCGTCATGCCACCGGAGCGCCATCCGAGGCTCGTCGCCGTGCGGCGGATGTCGGCGCGCTCGGTGCCGGGGGGCGCCAACGCGAGCGCCTGCCGGTAGTACCCGGCGGCACGGGCCGCGTCGAGCGACTGCTGCCGATCGCCGGCGAGCACGAGGTAGCGCAGGGCGGTTGCCTCGAGCTCGGGCAGCTCATCGTCGAGGCCTGCGGCCCGAGCCAGTTCGAGGGCTCGGGTGGCATGCGACGCGAGCAGGTCCGATCTCGAGGTCAGCCCCGCGTCCTGCACGGTGGCGAGCCACGTCGTCACGGCCCGATGCAGCCGCGACCGGGCTGCCCTGGGGAGGCGGCCGTACGCCACGTCGCGGATCAACGCGTGCGCGAACGAGAACTCGGCTTCCCCTTCGATCGCGCTCGTCGAGGAGCGCCTGATCAGACCCCGCCGTTGGAGGACGTGCACCGACGCGTCCAGATCCGAGGGGTCGGGCTCGAGCGCGACGAGCGCCCCCCGCCAGAAGCGGTCGCCGATCACCGAGGCGGCCTGGAGCAGCACACGCTCGGGGGCCTCGAGCGCGTCGAGGCGTGCCGCGATCAACGCTTGCACCGTGTCCGGCACCCCCACGCCCCCCGGGCCCGCAGGATCGGCGCCGATCGACCGACCTTCCTCCCCGCGGTCCTCCAGCATGTGCACGAACTCCCGGGCGTAGAGGGGGTTGCCCCCCGCGCGACGCAGGAGCGCGCCGCTCTCATCGGTCGACATCACCGATCGCAGCAGCAGCGAGCTGAGCAGCTCGGACATCTCGGGGTCGGTGAGCGGCGAGAGGGAGATCGTCGTCGCGTTCGCGACGCCCGCGGCCCAGCCCGGACGACGCGCGAACAGCTCTGGCCTGGCCGTACACACCAGGAACAACGGAACGTCGGGAGCGCGTTCCATGAGCCGCTCGAGGAACTCGAGCAAGGCGTCGTCGGCCCAGTGCAGGTCTTCGACGACGATCGTGAGGGGCGCGCGTTCCGACGCCGTCTCCAGGTAGCGCGCCCACGCGGTGAACGTCTCATCGACGTCGGCCGGTGTGTCGTCTTCGCTCGGCAAGCCGACGAGCGGGCGGAGGCGAGCGGCGAGCCAGTCCCGATCCTCGGCGTTCAGATCGAGACCGGCGAGCTCGGCGTCGAGACCGGCCCTCAGCGCCCCGCCCGCGGCGCTCGGCTGGATACCGGCGATCGAGCGCACCACCTCATCGAGCGCGGCGTAGGTGATCGACTCCCCGAACGGCCGGCACCGGCCACGATGCCAGCTGACGCCGTCGTGGGCCCGCAAGTGATCGTTCAGGTCGAGCACCAGGCGCGTCTTGCCGATGCCCGGCTCGCCCACGACCGTGACGAGCCGTGGGGTCCGGTCGCCGACCGTGCGCTCGAGCAGGTCGTGCAGCAGCTCCCGCTCGCGGACGCGGCCGACGAACGGGGGAGGGTCGTCCTCCTCCCGCTCGGGCGTGTCGGCGCGCACGGCGGTCGCCACGAACGCCGTGAGTGGCTCGGCCTTGCCCTTCACCCGGGTCGCCGGCAACGGCTCGTAGCCGACCACGTGACGGGTCGCCCGCTCCGTCGGTTCCCCGACGATCACCGAGCCCTGTGGCGCGAACGACTGCAGCCTCGAGGCGGTGTTGACGACGTCGCCGGCCACGCGTTCCCCGACGGTGGGGCCTTGCCCGAACGTGACCAGCGCCTCGCCCGTGTGCACCGCGATGCGCACGGGCAGGTTGCCCTCACGCACGCGGTCGCGGATCGCGAGGGCGGCCCGGACCGCTCGCTCGGGATCGTCCTCGTGGGCCATCGGGGCGCCGAACACGCCCATCGCGGCGTCGCCGATGAACTTGTCGAGCGTGCCGCCGAACCGCTCGATCTCCTCCTTCGCGACCGCGTGGAACGGCACCAGGATGCGCCGCACGTCCTCCGGGTCAGCCTGATCGCTGTGCTCGGTGAAGCCGGCGAGGTCGGCGAAGACGATCGTCACGAGCCGGCGCTCCTCGAGGGGCTGGCCGGCCGCGGTGGGGCCACCGAGCGGCGAGCCACAGGTCGGGCAGAAGCGGGCCTGCGTTGGCACCTCCGCCCCGCACGCCGTGCAACGCAGGCCGAGCGGAGTGCCGCAGCTGGCGCAGAAGCGTGCGTCGTCGTCGTTCGACGCTCGGCAGCTCGGACAGGGGATCGCCACGCGGCGAGTGTAGCCGCGGCGTCTCGATCGCCGGATGGGCGTGGCGAGCTCAGCTGGGCGAGATGTCGACGCGGCCTCCGGCCTCCGCGTTCACCGTCACCGTCGAGCCCGTCACGAGGGCCGGATCGGCCGAGACCACGACGGGGACCGCGATGCCGTACAGCTCCGCGGCGACGATCGCGCCGAGGGCCACGATCGCATCGGCCTCGCCGAGCACCACAGCGACGGGCGCGGTGCCGGCGCGGATCGCCTCGGCCAGCACGTACGAGCTCGAGCTCGATCCCCTGCCCGAGGGCATCACGAGCACCCTCCCGGCGAGCGACGCGCCGACCTGGGGATGGTGGGCGTCGATCAGCGCCCCCGACTCCGGGTCGAGGCCCCCCCAGAAGCTGAGCGGTTCGTCGAGGACAAGCACCTCGCCCGTGGCCATACCGGGCACGAGCGTCCGGGCGCCGGTCGTCGACGACTCACTCATCGCCCCACACCTTCCGGTCGCGGACGAGGTGGCCCGCTTCCGCCGAGTCGACACACTCATCGAGTGTGGCGATGGCGACGTCGAAGCCGAGGTTGCCTGGTGCGTACCACGCCCACTTGCCGGAGTTCGTGACGACCGGTGTGGCGGCCCGCTCGATGATCGGCGTGATGTAGGTGCACGTGTCGGTCACGATCGTGACGCCGGCCGCCGACAGGGCGTCGGCGACCGCCGGAACAGCAGCCAGCACGTCGCGGCCGGTGTTCACGTAGCACGGCACCGCGAGCCTGCGCCCTTCGACGAGTCCGGCGAGGCGCCGGAGTTCGGCCACCGAGCAGTGCGGCGTTCCCAGGCTCACGCTCCCGACGGCGGCGCCGACCTCCACGGTCGACAGCTCGTCGCGCGCCGCCCGCACGTCGGCGGGTCCGATCTCGAGATCGAGCACCGGCTCCGCGCCCCCGGTCGCCGCCTCCAGCGTCGGCGCCTCGGGCGTCACACCGGTCGCGTGGAACATCGCGACGGCGCCCGACGACGCCGCCGCTGCGCCGAAGGCCTTCAAGTGGTCTTCCGTGGTCGACAGCGGCAATCCCACGATCGCCGGCACCGCGTTCCCCGTGCGACGACCCACCAGGTGGCCGATCGCCGCGAACGCCGCCTCGTCGGCGAGCAACGGTGCGGGGAGCGTTCCGAGGCGGAACACCGTCCTCGCGAGTCGTTCCCCGTCCAGATGCAGGCCGGCCGCGGGTGCTCGCCCGGTGATCGCGCAGCAGATGTCGATGAAGTCGCCGTAGCGGCCGGTGCGGGCTCCGAGCACGGAGTTGGCGAAGACGATCGCGTTCGACTCGGCCCAGGCGACGTGCTCGCCGAGGGCCGGCCGCACTGCCAGCTGGTAGGGGGCGCACGTCCAGGTGGGACGGCACCCCATCGCCAGGTATGCGTCCATCAAGGCCCGGGCGTCCGCCACCGTCTCGCGGTCGAGGTGCACGAGCTCGGGGTGGAGCAGGTCGAGCGAGGAGACGTTGAGGGTCGTGGGGATCGCGACGCGGGCACCGCCGTCGGCGAGGCGCCTGGCGAAGTCCAGCCCAGCACGGCCGTGGTACAAGCAGCCGTCGATGTGCGCCGAGGACACCTCGAGCAGGTGCGGGGCGTCCATCGCCTCGGCCGTGCGGGCGAGGATGCGCATCGCGAGCTGCGCAGCGGCACCGCGCTCACCGTCGAGCGCCGCGAGATCGTCGTCGGAGAGGGAGAGCGAGCCGGGCACGCGCGCATCCTGTCACGCGAACGGCCCGTGTGTAACGCTGAGGCTCCCGGGTGCGACGGCGCCGTATCGGACCGAGCGAGGGAGGGGCCGTGACCGACCTGCGAGCTGTGATGCTGAACTGCACGCTGAAGTACGCCCCCGAGGTCTCCAACACCGAGGCGCTGATGCTGAAGGTGAAGGAGTGGTGGGACACGATGGACGTGCAGACCGAGATCGTCCGCGTCACCGACTACGACGTCCGCTTCGGGGTCAGCTCCGACGAGGGGAACGGCGATGAGTGGCCGCGCATCCTCGAGAAGGTGAAGGCCGCCGACATCATCTGTATCGGCACGCCGATCTGGTTCGGGGTGCGTGGATCGGTGGCCCAGTTGGTGATCGAGCGACTCGACGGCACCTACAACGAGCGCAACGAGGCCGGACAGTACCCGCTCTACAACAAGGTCGGTTGTGTCGTGGTCACCGGGAACGAGGACGGCGCCCACGCTGCCGCCGAGACGACCCTGTTCAACCTGTCGCACCTGGGCTGCGCGATCCCGCCGAACGCCGACACCTATTGGGTCGGTGACGCCGGGCCCGGTCCGAGCTATATCGAGGCGGGCGGGGAGCACCACGCGTACACGCAGCGCACGACGCGGTGGATGGCGCACAACACCGTGCACCTCGCGCGCATCCTGAGAGGCACGCCGATCCCGGCCGAGGGGAACACGTTCGACGAGGAGACCGATCACGGTCCGATGCACAACGGGTAGCCGACCGGCGCGGGTACGATGGCAACGTGACCCTCCGGATCGATGTCGTCAGCACGATCGTCACCCGTGACGACCCGGGGCAGGGTCCGACCGAGGTCCAGAACAACGTCTGGGTCGTGGGTGGCGCCAACGAGGTCGTCGTGGTGGACGCCTCGCACGACGCCGGTCCGATCGTTGACGCGGTCGCCGGGCGGCGTGTGACGGCGATCGCCTGCACGCATGGGCACTGGGACCACGTCGACGCCGCGTTCGATCTCCGTGACGCCGTCGATGCCCCGATCCTGCTGCATCCCGCCGACGCGCCCGTCTGGAAGCGCACCTGGCCGGATCGCGCACCCGACCGTGACCTCTCGGAGGGAGACCTGCTCGTGGCCGACGGCGTCGAGCTCCGGGTACTCCACACCCCGGGACACACCCCTGGGAGCGTCAGCTTCCACCACACCGCGAGCCACGATCTGTTCGACGGCGACACGTTGTTCCCGGGCGGCCCGGGTTCCACGGGTGACGAGCTCGGCGATTTCGAGGTGATCATCGCGTCGATCCGCGAGCGCATCCTCATCATGCCGCCCGAGACCGCCGTGCACCCGGGACACGGCGATCCCACGACGGTGGGCGCGGAGGCCCCGCACCTGCCCGAATGGATCGCACGCGGCTGGTAGTCCAGCGTAGACTAGATGAGGCCGGGCAAACCGTCCGGGTCGCCGTCCGCGTAGACGGTGTCGCCGTACCTCGCGAGGTCGCGATCGGCGAGCGACTCGAGGAACGTCGTGCCGAAGACGGCCGCGAACTCCTTCTGGTCGAGCAGGTCCTGCTCGACGGCGCTGCGCGGCACGTAGGCGCCGATGTTCTGCCGGTATCGGTAGTCGGCGAGCGAGGCAGCGACGTCCTCGATCGTGGCGCCGCCATTGTCGCGGAGCCGGTCGACGTTCAGGAAGACCTCCGAGGGTACGACGCTCTCGACCACGCCGGTCACGCCCGAGAACCGTGACTCGACGAAGCGCTCGAGCTGGATCGGGTCGAGCCGCACGCCGCCCACCGAGTCCGGCAGCGGGCACTGTCCGTGGTCGGCGGTCACGATCAACGCGTACTCGTCGGGGAAGCGTTCGTCGAGCATCATCCTCAGCCGCCCCAATTCTTCGTCGACCGCGCGCAGCTGCAGACCGGTCCATTTCGAGCCCATGCCGTAGACGTGGCCCGTGTAGTCCGGCGACTTGTAGGTCGTGGAGAGCAGGCCGGTCGCGCCGTCCCCGATCGGCTCGGAATCGAAGGCCGCTTCGATCACGTCGCCCTGATACCGCACGATCGGCGGGCGGCAGCACGGCGACTGTCGCCCGACGGGCGTGAAGTCGGAGTCCCAGCCCGGGTCGTCGAACTCGTCGAGATAGCGCTGGTAGTCGTCGGGGGTCGGCATCGACGCAGGGAGCCGGAACAGCTCGGGGTTGTGGGGTTGCCAGGTCGCCGTGCCGTCCTCGTCCCAGAAGACGCCGACCGGCAGGTCGTCAGCGGGACGGTCGCGTCCGCCGTACCCCATCATGCCGAGGTGCCAGACCTGATACCCGATCTGCCCGACCCACGCGTTCGTTTCCTCGTGCCAGAGGTCGGACAGGGTAGGGATCCAGATGTCGCCGGGCCGCGCCTTCCCCGGGGTGTCGTAGGCCTTGCGAACGACGCCCTGCTCGTCGCGGATATTGTGCCCGGTCACACCGTGACGGTTCGGGAAGGCGCCCGTGCCGATCGTGCCGTGGGCGCACGCGGTCACCGCGGGGAACGAACCCACGATCGCGTTGCGGAAGTTCGCGCTCTCGTCCATCAGCGCTCGCAGGTTCGGCCAATCGTCCGGGAAGGCCTTCAGCACGTTCCAGCCGCCTCCGTCGATCACGAACGTCACGACGACCCGCGGGGGCCTCGTCGATCCCGTGGCGCTCAGCGGCAGCGGCGAGCCGTCGCGGTCGTCGGGCCAGCCGTCGAACCCGATCAGCTGCGCGGTCGTCGGGGCGAGGTCGGCGAGCGTGACCCGTGCGTCGGAGTCGCTCGCGGCCACGAGGCCGGGTGCGTGCATGAGCAGCGGGATGCGTTCGAGGTACATCCACACGCTGGCGTGGCTCGTGCGCGGATCCTGCGGCACGAGCGAGAGCGACTCCTGCGGGTAGTTGGAGCTGTTGTAAGGAGCGAGCAGCAACTGAAGGTCACCGGAGCGTCGCGGGATGAACGTGCGCCGCACGAGCTCCAAGTACTCCGAGCCGAGGTCGGTCGCCATCGCCTCCTGGATCGGACGCGGGTCGGGGCGCCCGAGCTTGCGCGCCGCCCAGCCGATCGAGGGACCGGCGACCGCCCAGGCGAGCCCGCCCAGGCCGGCGGCGACGAGCAGGTGGCGCCTGCCGGGGTCGGCCTCGGCTCCGCCCCCACGGCCGTGGCCCAAGACGGTGATCGCGAGCCCCATCCCCAGCGTGATCAGGCCGACGATGACGCCGAGCACCCACGATCCGGCGATGCCGACGACGAGCCCGACGAGGCCGGCGAGGGCCGCGAACACGATCAGGGCACGGGTGTCAGAGCGTCGTTCCATCGGCGACTCCATGTTCCCAGAGGCGTGACGGGCGGCGCAGGAGGCGCGTATGGCGTTCCCGTTGCGACGGAAGGTGCGGCTAGGTGCGCTTGCGATCCAGCTCGAGGAAGGGCAGCGGCACGACGGTCGCGGCGACCTTGCCGCGCTCGCCCTCGACGCTCCACTCGACGCTGAGGCGTGTGCCGGGCTTCGCGTGGCCCTTGTCGACCGAGCCGAACCCCACCATCTTCTTGATCGTCGTGCCCCACGTGACCGAGGTGGCGCGACCGACCTGCTTCCCCTCCTTGTTGTAGACCGGCACCGGGTCGCGGTGCACGAAGGGGCTGATCGCGGGGGCGAGGCCGTGCTTCGCGTACATGGCCTCGATGCCGAGCCAGTCGAGCTCGACGCCGACGAGCCGCCGGGCGGGACCACCGGCCGCGTGCTCGGCACGCAGGGCCCGGCGACCGGTGAAGTCGGTGGCCTTGCCGAGGTCGACGAGCGGCTCGAAGCCGAGCTCGTAGGGCGAGTACTGCTGCTCGAGGGCGACGGCGTGGCGTGCGCTGGTGTACTCAGCCTCGATCAGGATCAGGCCGGCTTCCACGCGCGCGACGTCCATCGCGTTGATGCCGACGGGGAAGATGCCGGAGCGCTCGCCCACCTCGAAGATGCGGTCCCAGACGGGCAGCGCCTGGTCGGCAGCGATCCAGAGCTCGTATCCGCGGTCGCCGGTGTAGCCGGTGCGGGTGACGTCGACCGCGACGCCGGCGATCTCGGTCGTGCGGCGGCCGAAGTACTTCAGATCGGTCCAGTCGGCCCCGGTCGCGTCCTGCAGCACCTCGCGGCTCAGCCGTCCCTGCAGGGCGAGGGCGGCGGTGCGGTCGCTGATGTCGCCGATCTCGACGTCGAGCCCGGTCGCGTTCAGCATGAACCAGCGGTAGCAAGGGTCGGCGGCGGTGATGCGGTACGTGGTGTCGTCGAGGCGGGTGATCGTGCCGTCGTCGAGCACCTTTCCCTCCTCGTCGCACCACGGGGAGTAGACGACGCGGTCGACCCGCAGCTTCGTCATGTCGCGGGTCATCACCCGGTCGAGCAGGCGCTGCGCGTCGGAGCCGGAGATCTCGTACTTGTAGAGCGGGCTGATGTCGATTACCGCCGCCGCCTCGCGGATCGCGCTGTACTCGATGTCGTGGAAGTCGGCGTAGACGGGCACCGAGAAGTACCCGGACCACTCGCCCCAGGCCATCTTCGAGTTCAGCGCCTCCTGGCGCGGGAAGAACGCGGTGGGCACGCTCACGGGTGGACCTCCTCGGTGTTCTCGGGCGCACGGGAGACGCTCGACAGCGGGTAGGGTAGCCGACCGTCGCCGAGCCCCGGCACGGACCGGACTGACCTGAGGTCAAAGGGCCGTTGGTGTGCGTTCTGACCCCCGACTAGCATTGGCGACCGGCGACCCGGGCCGTGTTCGGGGACGCCCCGTTGACTTCGAGTCACCCAGGAGGCACCCCATGGCGAAGCGGTACGACGCGGTCGTGATCGGAGGCGGGCACAACGGCCTCGTCAACGCCGCCTACCTCGCGAAGGGCGGGCTGAACGTGCTCGTGCTCGAACGCCGGCACATCCTGGGCGGGGCCACCCTCACCGAGGAGATCGTGCCCGGGTTCAAGTTCTCGGTCTTCAGCTACGTCGTGTCGCTGCTGCGGCCCGAGATCATTCGCGACCTGCAGCTTCCCAAGCACGGGCTCGAGATCCTGCCGCTCGACGGCACGATCACGCCGCTCGAGGACGACTACCTCTGGCGCGTGAACGACCATGGCAAGAACGTGCGCGAGCTGCGGCGCTGGAGCCTGAACGATGCCGAGGTCTACGAGGAGTACGGCCAGCTGATGGCCGAGATGGGCCGGTTCATCAAGCCGATCCTGTCGATCGCGCCGCCCGACCCCGGGAAGATCACACCGGGCCACTGGCTGCCGCTCGGTCCGCTCGCGAAGGCGTTCAAGGACCTCCCGAAGAAGATGCAGTCCACGTTCATCCAGCTGATGACGATGAGCGCGGCCGACTTCCTCGACCAGTGGTTCGAGACCGAGCCGCTGAAGGCCACGATGAGCGCCTCGGGCATCATCGGCACGTTCCAGGGGCCTCGGTCACCCGGCACGGCCTACGTGCTGCTGCACCACTACATGGGCGAGATCGACGGCGCGTTCCGTGCGTGGGGTGTGCCGCGAGGCGGCACCGGGTCGGTGGCTTACGCGATCGCGAACAGCGCGCTCTCGCTCGGCGTGGAGATCCGCACCGAGGCGGGCGTCTCGCACATCAAGACCGCGGGCGAGCGCACCACCGGCGTCGTGCTCGAGTCTGGCGAGGAGATCGAGGCCGACGTCGTGATGAGCTCACTCGACTCCCGGCAGACGTTCATCAACCTGCTCGACGAGCACGACCTCGAGCCGTCGTTCCGCGACGAGGTGATGCGTTACAAGTACCGCGGCTCCAGCGGGAAGGTGAACCTCGCGCTGAGCGGGCTGCCAGAGCTCGCCTGCAAGCCGGGCGTCGGCCCGTGGCTGCGCGGCGCGATCTCGTTCTCGCCCTCGCTCGACTACATGGAGCGCGCCTACGACGACGCGAAGTACGGCCGTCCGTCGAAGCGCCCCTACATCGACTGCATCATGCCGACGCTCGTCGACCCGACGATGGCGCCCCCCGGCAAACACGTGATGAGCTGCTTCGTGCAGTACGCGCCCTACCACCTCGAGAACGGCGAGCGGTGGGACGACGAGAAGCGCGAAGCGTTCGGCCAGAACGTGATCGACACGCTCGAGGAGCGGTTCCCGAACATCCGGTCGCTGATCGAGGGCTCCCAGTTCGTGACGCCCAAGGACATCGAGGACATCACGGGGCTCTCCGAGGGAAACATCTTCGCCGGCGAACTCTCGCTCGAGCAGCTGTTCTTCAACCGGCCCGTGCCCGGCTGGGCGCGGTACGAGACGCCCGTGAAGGACCTGTGGATGTGTGGGTCTGCGACGCACCCGGGCGGGGGCATCATGGGTGCGCCGGGCATGATCGCGGCGCGCGAGTACCTGAAGCAGCGCAAGCGCGGAAGGAGGGCGGCGTAGTGGCGCTCACGCACCGAAGGGGGAGCGCAGGATGATGGCCCGCACCGACGTCGTCGTGATCGGGGGAGGCCACAACGGCTTGGTCGCCGCCGCCTACCTGGCGAAGGCGGGCAGGACGGTTACGCTGCTCGAGGCGGCGCCCGAGGTCGGAGGCGTCCTGCGGACCACCTCGCCCGCCGAGGGCGTCACCGCGCCCGGTCTCGCCCACACGGTGGGCCGCCTGCGCGCGTCGGTCGTGAAGGACCTGCAGCTGTCGTCGTTCGGGTTCGAGGCGATCACGCCCGCGGTGCGGTTGTTCGCCCCCCAACCCGACGGCTCGGCCGTCACGTTCTGGGGCGACCCGGCACGTACCGCGAGCGAGCTGCGTGACCGCAACACCCACGACGCCGATGCGTTCGGAGGGTTCGACGCCAAGGTGCGTGCGATCGCGAGCTTCCTCGCCTACGTCAACGTCGCCACCCCGCCCGACGCGAAGTCGCCGTCGATCGCCGACGCGATGATGGGGCTGAAGCTCGGGAAGGCCTTCCGCGACCTGGGTGGCAAGGCCGGGCGCGAGGCGATCCGGGCGTTGCCGATGGCCGTCGCCGACCTCGTGCAGGAGGTCTTCGAGGACGAGGCCGTGCGCGGACCGCTCACGACCCGTGGCGTGCTCTACACGGCGATGGGCCCGTGGGCGACCGGCACCGCGGCCGTGTTCTTGAACGACTCTGCCGGCACCGACGGGGGCGCGGCCGGCACGACGGTGTTCGCGCGCGGCGGCACCGGCGCCCTCGCGAGCGCGCTCGAGGCTGCCGCGAAGGCGCAGGGGGTCGACGTGCGCACGGGCGCCGAAGTCGTCGCGATCCGCTCGAAGGACGGCCGCGTCCGCGGGGTCACGCTCGCCGACGGCTCGGAACTCGATGCGACGCTCGTCGTGTCGGCCGCCGACCCGAAGCGCACCCTGCGCCTGTGCGATCCGGTGGCGCTGAACCCCTACGAGGTCTGGCGCGCCGAGAACATCCGCCAGCCCGGCTCGACCGCCAAGGTCAACCTCGTGCTGTCGGACCTGCCGTCGTTCAACGGCGGCGACGACGTCGAGCGGCTGAAGGGCCGCATCGTCGTGGGCCTGTCGATCGATCACGTCGAGCAGGCGATGGACGCGAACAAGTACGGGCACGTCGCCGAGGACCCGATGCTCGAGGCGACCATCCCCACCCTCGTCGACCCGTCGCTCGCCCCCGAGGGCAAGCACGTGATGTCGGTGCTGTTCCAGGCGGCGCCGCGGAAGCTCCGCGACAGGGACTGGGCCTCCGAACGCGACGGCGTCGCCGACATCGCCGTGAAGTCGATGGAACGCTTCGCCCCCGGCCTCGGCGAGCTCGTCGAGGCGCGAGAGGTGATCACGCCCGAGGACATGGAGACCGACTACGGGCTCACCGGCGGCCACGTGTACCACGCGGAGCCCGGACTCGACCAGTACTTCGCCTGGCGTCCGTTGAACGGGGAAGCGCGCTATCGCCTGCAGATCGACGGGCTGTACCTCGCCGGATCGGGCGCGCATCCCGGGGGCGGCATCACCGGCGGCCCCGGGGCGAACGCCGCCCGCCAGATCCTCGCGGACACGAAGTAGGGGCTCGCCGTCGCGAGCGCCGCCGCGGGTAGCGCGTGCGACCGACCGTCCTTTCACCTACGGATTCGCCGGCGTGACGTGCGTGCCGATCGTCCGCTCGTTGGACGGTGCCGAGCGGCGCCACTAGGGTCGATCGAACGATGATCTCGCTCGAGCACGTCGAGAAGCGTTACCCCGGAACGACCGTCCCGGCCGTCGGCGACCTCACCCTCGAGATCGACGAGGGCGAGACCGTCGCGCTCGTCGGGCCGTCCGGTTGCGGCAAGACCACGACGCTCAAGATGATCAACCGGCTGATCGAGCCGACCGGCGGGAAGATCGTGCTGGACGGCACGAACGTGCTCGAACAGGACCCGGTGCTGCTTCGCCGGGGCATCGGCTACGTGATCCAGCACACCGGATTGCTGCCACATCGCACGATCCGCCAGAACATCGCGACGGTGCCGCATCTCGTCGGCTGGGACGGCGCTCGCACCGACGCCCGCATCGACGAGCTGCTCGAGATCTTCGGCCTCGACCGCGAGTTGCTCGATCGATATCCGGCCGAGCTCTCAGGTGGCCAGCGTCAGCGGGTGGGCGTGGCCCGCGCGCTCGCCGCCGATCCGCCCGTGATGCTGATGGACGAGCCGTTCGCCGCCGTCGATCCGATCGTGCGGGGGAGGCTGCAGGACCAATTCCTCGACATCCAGGCGCGCCTGCGGAAGACGATCGTCTTCGTGACCCACGACGTCGACGAGGCGATCAAGCTCAGCGACCGCATGGCGATCCTGAACATCGGCGGGGTGCTCGAGCAGTTCGCGCCGCCCGAGACCGTCCTGCGGGAGCCCGCGAACGACTTCGTGCGCGAGTTCGTGGGGGCCGAGCGGGGCCTGAAGCGACTCGCTCTCATCAAGGTCGGCGACATCGAGGTGGAGGCCGGCCCGGTCCTTCCTCCCGGCGCGAGCGCCGACGAGGCCCGGCGGGCCATCGATGCGGCCGGCTTCGGATGGGTCAGCGTGGTCGACGACGGCGAGCTGCTCGGTTGGGTCGACCACCACGCCCTGG
This sequence comes from Actinomycetota bacterium, assembly GCA_035697485.1. Lineage (NCBI taxonomy): Bacteria > Bacillati > Actinomycetota > Actinomycetota bacterium. Next base: position 28,770 of record DASSCU010000053.1, on the reverse strand, counting down.
AGGGACGCGCCACGGTGGGTGAGGCGACGCCGAAGCGGTTCAGCGCGTACGTGACGGCCCGCGATTCCTTGCGCCAGGCCCTTGACTCGATCGTCACCTCCCGGACCGCCGTCGCCGTCGTCGTCACCGAGGGCCAGCACTACCGGGGGATCCTGACGCTCGAGCGCATCTCGAAGGAGATCGTCGCGTGAACGACTTCGCCGCCGCCATGTGGGGGTCCCTCGCCCAGCAGGACACCGAGCCGCTGATCCGCTGGATCTGGATCTCCGACCATGTCGACGAGATCGTTAGCCGCGGATTGCAGCACGTGTACCTCACCGTGGTGACGGTGGTGATCGGGTTCTTGATCGCGTTCCCGGCAGCCGTCTACGCGTCGCGACACCGGTGGGCGGTCTCGCCGATCACATCGATCTCCGGGGTCCTGTACACGATCCCGGCGTTCGCGTTCATCTTCCTGCTCCTGCCGATCACCGGTCTTTCGCTCACGACGGTGGTGATCCCGCTGATCGCATACAGCCTGCTGATCCTCTTCCGGAACACGCTCGCGGGGCTGGATTCCGTGGAGGCGGAGGTCAAGGAAGCCGCCGTCGGCATGGGGCTGTCGAAGCGGCAGCTGCTGTGGCGGGTGGAGGTGCCGCTCGCGATGCCGGTGATCATCGCGGGCCTGCGCATCGCGACGGTGAGTTCGATCGCGCTGATCACGATCGCGGCGTTGATCGGTCGCGGCGGGTTCGGACAGTTCATCCTCGACGGTCTGAACACGTTCTTCTGGACGCCCCTGATCGTGGGCGTCGTGCTCTCCGTCGCGTTGGCGTTCGCCGCCGATCTGCTGCTGCTCGGCCTGCAGCGGCTCGCGACGCCGTGGGCGCAGGCATCCGGCGTGAGGGCGGTGGCGACGTGAACGGGCTGCTCGAGGGCCTGCGGTGGCTCGTCGACCCGGCGAACTGGTCGGGGATCGACGGCATCCCGACTCGGGTCTGGGAGCACGTGCAGCTCTCGGTGATCGCGCTGGCGTTCGCGACGCTGATCGCCGTCCCGGTCGGCCTGTGGATCGGGCACACGAGGCGAGGGCGATTCTGGACGGTGCAGTTCGCGAACGTCGGGCGCTCGATCCCGTCGCTCGCCGTCCTGTCGATCATGTTCCTGATCGCGGTGAAGGAGTTCCCGACGCTCGCGTTCGGATTCCTGCCGACGATCGTCGCTCTGACGCTACTGGGGATCCCGGTGATCTTGATCAACACGTACGTGGGCATCCAGCAGGTCGACCCCGACTCGGTGGAGGCAGCGAAGGGCATGGGCATGAGCGGGAGACAGGTGCTCTGGACGCTCGAGGTGCCTCTCGCGATGCCGTTGATCATGACCGGCCTGCGGCTCGCGGCCGTGCAGATCGTGGCGACGGCGGGGCTCGCGGCCCTGATCGCCGGGGGAGGGCTCGGTCGCTACATCGTCGACGGGTTCGCGCTGCGCGAGAACGACAGGATCGTCGCCGGCGCGATCCTCGTCGCGGTGCTCTCCCTGATCACGGACGCCGTCTTCACGCTGCTCTCGAGGGTCACGTCGCCGAAGCTCAGCTCAGAGCCCGGGAAGGTTCGCGCGTAACGTTCGGTTCCTTGCCGTCACTGACCTGCACCCTTCGCAGGAAGACACGCACCGTTGATACGGTGCTCGATGTCCACCGTCGGGGAGATGGACACCCCATGACCGGATGGAGGGGTACCCATGCGGAAGCACCGCATGTTCGTCCTCGGGGCGGGCCTCCTGGCGCTGTCGCTGTTCGCGGCCGCGTGCGGGGACTCGGGTGGGGACGGCGCGGGCGACGGCGCCACCGACACGGCGAGCGCCGAGCCCAAGGGCGAGATCGTCGTCGGTGTGTCCGGCGCGTTCGCCGAGAACCAGGTCGTCGCCGAGATGTATGCCCAGGTCCTCGAGGCCAACGGATGGACCGTGACGCGTGAACTCGACATCGCCGACCGAGCGGTCGGCAACGAGGCGCTCGCGGCCGGCGAGATCGACCTCAAGCCCGAGTACACCGGCTTCGACCTGCCGCTGTACGACGAGAAAGCGCCGACGAACGGCGATCCTGAGGCCGTCGCGGACGCGCTGACCGCCGCGCTCGAGCCCGAGGGCCTCGTCACCTATGCGATCTCACCCGCCAACAGCACGAACGTGTTCGTGACGACGCCCGAGACGGCCGAGGCGAACTCCCTCACCGACATGAGCAGCCTCGCGCCGGTCGCCGGCGATCTGTCGCTCGGAGGACCCGCCGACTGCCCGAAGGCCGCGTTCTGCGTGCCGGGCCTCGAGGAGACGTACGGCGTGACCTTCGCGGAGTTCAAGCCGCTCGACTTCGGCGGGCCCAAGACGGTCGCCGCGGTCGACAGTGGAGCGGTCGACGTCGGTGTGCTGTTCTCGCTCGATCCCACGATCCAGGACAAGGGCTACGTGGTGCTGACCGACAACGAGAACCTGCAGGCGAACGGGAACTTCATCCCGGTCGTGCGCGAGGAGGTCGCGAGCGACGAGCTGGGGGCGCTGCTCGACAGCGTGACCACGACGCTCACCGACGAGAACATGCGCGAGATGGTGGGGCAGATCCAGAACGACAAGCGCGACGTGTCAGACGTCGCCGAGGAGTACCTGACCGGGGCGGGCATCCTGTAGCGTTCCGACGACCGCGAGGGCCGGGGGTTCTCCCCGGCCCTCCGCGCTCACCAGCTTCGCGTGCCCGGCTCCCCCTTGAACGGGCCGACGACGTCGGGCGTGATCCACCCGCCGTAGAAGTCCCCGGGCTGCGGCGTCACCTCGACCCCGCCAACCGTGCACCGGTCGACCCGGCCCGCGTAGAAGGCCACGTGGTCACGCAGGATGGCGTAGCGGTGGGCAGGCGCCGGGTAGTGCCAGCCGGCTTCCTGGGCCACTCGGTCGCCGACGACCACGTCGACATAGGCGGCGGCACCCTTCCACTCGCAGAACGATGCGCCCTCGGCGGCTCGCAGCAGGTCGCCGCGGACGTCGTCGAGCGGGAGGTAGAAGGTCGGCGGATGGCTCGTCTCGAGGATCCGGAGCGCCCGGGTCGTGTCGGCGATCGTGGCGCCGCCGAACATCACGACGACGCGACGGGCGTCGGGCACGAGCGCGGGTGGCCGCGGGTAGTCCCAGACCGACTCCTGCGCTCCCGTGGGTTCGATCCGCGCGCGTCGCATGCCTCGAGCATGCAACGGGGTGACGCGAACGACCGGTGATCCGGCCCGCTGCAGAGGTTCAGGCACAGGGGCCGACCGCGACCTCCACGCCGCGGTGATCGGAGCCTGCCGTCTCGAAGGTGCCCCCGTCGGCAGCACACCACGCCGGGACGACGAAGACGTGGTCGATGCGCAGCAACGTGGCCGTCCACCAGCCTGCGACGTAGGTGGTTCGCCCCGCGGATCCTGCGCGCATCGCGTCGGTAAGGGCATCGTCCATCATCCGGTAGCTCACGACCCGATCGCTCATGTTGAAGTCGCCGGCGACGACCACCGGGCGCTCCTCGTCGCCGATCGCAGCGAGGAGCTCGTCGGTGAAGCGACGCTGATCGGCGAAGCTCGTGTCGCCGAGTGGGTTCGAGGCGTGTACCACGTAGAGCACGAAGGGCATGCCGGGGGCGTCGACGCCGACCCGCATCACGCGAGCCGGCCTCAGCTCGAGGTCACCGAGCTCTCGCATCGGGAATCGCGACCAGACCCCGAGCTGACCTTCGTCGACGGTGGAGGGGAGACCCGCCTCGGCGGCGCTCGCGGTCGACGCTGCGTAGAAGGCGTCGTCGGGCATCTCGACCGCAACCATCACGTCGGGCTCGCGCTGCAGCATCGAGGACGGGACCGCCTCGGGGGTCGGGTTGGCATCCCAGACGTTGGCCACGACCAGGCGGACCGCACGCCGGGGTCGCGCGACCGCCGTCGGAAGCCGCGGCGAGAACACCGCGACCGCACAGACCACGAAGATCGAGGTGCCTGCGACCACCGGCCAGGCCCGACGCGTGGCAACGGCGATGATCGCCCCCGTCACGATCGCCGCCACTCCGATCAGCGGCAGACCCACGGCGACCGCGTCGACGGTGCCGCCCGCATCGCGGACCACGAACCACAGCCAGGGCAGGGCGATCGCGATCACGATCGGCAGCTGGCGGCGCAGGCGGCCGCCGCGGGGAGCGGGTTCCACAGCGCGGAGCCTAGCCGTCGCGGTGGCGAGCCAGGCCCCCGGTCGCCGATAGAGGCTCGCGTCGATCGTGTGTGGGAAGCTTCGCGACATGAGCGATGCGCCCGACTTCCGCCTGGAACACAGCGAACTGCGCGGCGACGACGAGTTCACGGAGTTCACGACGACCGACCTGCCCTACTACTCGGACTGGCGGGGGTCGTTCGAGAAGCTGCCCTGGGCGACCGACGACGACGCGCTGCGTGCGGCGAGCGCCGACGTCGCGATCGTCGGCGCGCCGCTCGACGAGGGCACGTCGTCGCGGCCGGGAGCCCGGTTCGGACCGCGCGCGATCCGCATGGCGCCCACCGCCTGGAGCAGCGACTACGCCTGGTCGATCCAGCTCGACGTCGAGCCGTACGAGCGCCTCACGGTGGTCGACGCGGGCGACGCACCGATCGTGCCCACTCGGTTCGAGCGCGCCTTGCGGGTGATCCACGAGAAGGTCTTCCGGGTCGCGAGCGCCGGCCCGGTGCCGATCGTGCTCGGCGGGGACCACTCGATCACGTACCCGAGCGCGGCGGCCGTCGCACGGGCGGTGTGGCCGCGCAAGGTCGGCGTCGTGCACTTCGACGCGCACGCCGACACCGGCGCCGATCAGTGGGGAAACCTGTACGGCCACGGCGAGCCGATGCGGCGGCTGATCGAGGAAGGGTGGGTCGCCGGCCCGAACTTCGTGCAGGTGGGCCTGCGCGGCTATTGGCCCGAGCGGGAGACCTTCGACTGGATGCGCGAACAGGGTCTGCGCTGGCACACGATGGTCGAGATCGAGGACCGTGGGAGCGAGGCCGTCATCGCCGACGCGATCGCCGAGGCGCTCGACGGGCCGGACTGCATCTACCTGAGCCTCGACATCGACGTGGTCGACCCCGGCATGGCGCCGGCGACCGGCACGCCCGAGTCCGGCGGCATGCTCGCGCGCGAGATCCTGCGCGCGGTCCGGCAGATCGTCGGCCAGGTCGACCTCGTCGGCATGGACGTCGTCGAGGTGTCGCCGCCCTACGACCACGCCGAGGTGACCGCGATCCTGGCCCACCGAGCCGTGATGGAGGCGATCAGCGCCATCGCGAGGAAGCGGGTCACGTGAGCGAGCGGGTCTAGGTAGGCTTCGGAGCATGTGCCGGAGCATCAAGACCCTGCGCAGCGCCGAGGATCCTGCGACCGATGAGGAGATCCGCGCCGCCGCGCTCCAATACGTGCGGAAGGTGAGCGGCTACCGCCAGCCCTCGCGGAAGAACGAGGAAGCGTTCGAGCGCGCGGTCGAGGCCGTCGCCGAGGCGTCGAAGGTGCTGCTCGACGACGTCAGCCCCGCGGGCACGACGCGCTGAGGCGCAGCGTCCCGCATCTCGCCCCGCGGCTACGATGGTCGTCATGCTGCCGCTCGACCCCGCTCCTCAGGACATGCGCGCGATGGGGGAGTCCGCGCTCGAGTACCTGATCGGCTTCATCGACGGTCTCGACGACGCGCCCGCCGAAGCCACCGAGGGCGCGATCGAGCTCGCGCGGGAGTTGCGGGCGGCGCCGCCCGAGCGAGGCGGCGACTTCGCGCCGCTGTTCGACGAGGCGCGGCGCGCGATCGAGAAGACGTTCGAGTACGCCGGTCCCGGCTACCTCGCGTACATCCCGGGGGGCGGGCTCTACACCGCGGCGCTGGCCGACTTCCTGGCGCAGGGCGTGAACCGATACGTGGGGCTGTGGCAGCCGAGCCCGGCCGTCGTCCAGATCGAGGAGAACGTCACGCGCTGGCTCTGCGGCGTCTTCGACTACCCGGCGACGTCGCAGGGGCTGCTGCTCACCGGCGGCTCGATGGCGAACCTGTCGGCGATGGTCACGGCCCGTCACACGAAGCTCGGGGAGGACTTCCTCGACGGCACGTACTACGTGAGCGAGCAGGCGCACGCGAGCGTGACGAAGGCCGCGACGATCGCCGGCTTCTCGAAACGGAACCTGCGCGTCGTGCCGACCGACGCGGAGCTGCGGATGGACCCCGAGGCGCTCCGGGCCCTCGTGCGTGAGGACCGCGAGGCCGGACTCCGGCCGTTCCTCGTCGTTCCGAGCGCGGGCACGACGAACACCGGCGCGATCGATCCGCTCGACGCGATCGCCGACATCGCCGCCGACGAGGTCCTCTGGATGCACGTCGACGGCGCCTACGGAGGGTTCTTCCAGCTCACCGAGCGCGGGCGTGCCGCGTTCCGCGGCATCGAGCGCAGCGACTCCGTCACGCTCGACCCCCACAAGGGCATGTTCCTGCCCTACGGGACGGGAGGGCTGGTCGTCCGCGACGGACGGGCGCTGCGCGATGCGCATTTCGAGGGTGCGGCCTACCTGCAGGACCTGCCGCCCACCGGAGAGCTGCCGAACTACAGCGAGTACTCGGCCGAGCTCTCGCGCGACTGGCGGGGCCTGCGGGTGTGGTTCCCGCTGCGGCTGCACGGCGTCGCGGCGTTCCGCGAGGCGCTCGATGAGAAGCTCGACCTCGCGCATGTGGTCGTCGAGGCGCTCGAGGCCGACCCGAACGTCGAGGTGTGCTGGCGCCCGCAGCTGAGCACGGTGGCGTTCCGGCTCGGCGGTGACGCCGACGACGACCGCCAGGCCGAGTTCCTGCGTCGCATCAATGCGTCGAAACGGGTGTTCCTCTCGTCGACGCGCATCCACGGCCGGTACGTGCTTCGCATCTGCATCGTGTCGCATCGAACGCACCGCGACCGCATCGACGAGTGCATCGAGATCGTGGCGAAGGCGGCCGCGGAGCTCGCGGTGTAAGGGCGCCCGATGCCCGAGATGCCGGAGGTGCAGGCACTCGCCGAGCGGCTCGACGAGGTGCTCTCGGGTGCGCCGCTCGACGCCCTCGACATGCTGCAGTTCTCGTCGCTCAAGACCTTCGCGCCGCGGCCGGCCGAGGCGCTCGGCCGCACGGTCGAGCGAGTGACCCGTCGCGGGAAGTACCTGGTGCTCGAGCTCGAGGGCGGTCTGCGAGTGCTCGTGCACCTCTCGCAGGGCGGGCGCGTCGACGTCGAGGCGCCGCCGAAGTCGACGAAGCCCAGGGGCGCGGTGCTGCGCATCCGTGCGCACGACCGGCCCGGCGTGCTCGTGAAGGAGTTCGGCAAGGAGCGCAAAGCCGGCTGGTGGGTGCTGGCCGACGGCGACGACGGTCCGCTCGAGAGGCTCGGGCCCGAGGTCGCGAGCCCCGAGGCCGACGAGCTGTTCCTCTCGGGCGACGACGCACGGCGCGTGCACACGATCCTGCGAGATCAACGCACGGTGGCCGGGGTGGGCAGGGGCTACAGCGACGACATCCTGCACCGGGCGAAGCTCTCTCCCTACGCGAGCCTGGCGAAGCTCGAGGCCGACGAGCGGGAACGGCTGATCGAGGCTGTGCACGCGATCCTCGACGAGGCGCTCGGGGTCGAGCGACAGCGACGAGGCGGTCTCCCGACGAAGATCGGCGACCACTTCACGGTGCACAACCGGGCAGGGGAGGAGTGTCCGGTGTGCGGCGCCGACCTGCGCCGGGTGAGCTACGAGTCGCACGAGGTGACGTACTGCCCCGACTGCCAGACGGGCGGGAAGGTGCTGGCCGACCGCCGCATGAGCCGGCTCCTTCGGTAGCGGTGGTCGGCCATCGTGGCCGACCATCTGGGATCGCCCCCGCACGACCCGCAGCCCAAGGGCGTCCTCGCGCGGGCTCGTGGGCACCTGGTCGACGTCACGCCGCTGCGCGTCTCACGGGACTTCCGGCACCTGTTCGTCGGGCGGTCGGTCTCGGACTTCGGCGACGAGATCGTCGCGGTCGTGATCCCGTTCCAGGTCTACGACCTCACGGGGTCGACGCTCGCCGTGGGGCTGCTCGGGCTCGTGGAGCTCGTGCCGGTCTTCGTCTTCCCGATCGTCGGCGGCGCCTTCGCCGACGCGCTCGAGCGGCGGCGGCTCACGATCGCGACCCACGCGATCCTCGCCGTGATGTCCGCCCTGATGGCCGTGAACGCGCTGCTCGACGAGCCCCTGCTGTGGCCGCTGTACGTGTTCGCGTTCGTCTCGGCGGGCCTGTACACGTTCAACCGACCCGCCCTGTCGACGTGGCCGGCGCGGCTGCTCGAGCCCGGACTCCTGCCATCGGCCAACGCGCTGGAAGCCGGGTTCGGCACGCTCGACTCGATGCTCGGACCCGTCGCTGCCGGCGTGCTGCTCGCCACGATCGAGCCCGCTGGCGCGTTCGTCTTCGACGCGGCGACGTTCGTCGCCGTGATCGTGCAGATCGCGCGCATGCACCCGTCGCCCCCGAGCGACGAGGAGATCGACGTGAGCTGGGAGGCGATCAAGGACGGCTTCCGGTTCCTGCGGGGCAAGCGCACGCTGCAGTCGGTGTTCCTGGCCGACCTGAACGCGATGGTGTTCGGGTTTCCGATCGCGCTGTTCCCGGCGGTTGCCGACCGGCTCGGCGGTGACGGGATGAGCGCGGAGCTGGCGCTCGGCCTGCTGTACGCCGCGCCGGCGGCCGGGGCGTTCCTCGCGACCCTGTTCTCGGGGCGCGCGAAGCACGTGCACCGCCAGGGGCGGGCGATCCTGCTCGCGATCACGGTCTGGGGCGCGGCGATCGTCGTCTTCGGCCTGTCCGACGTGCTGTGGCTCTCGCTCGCGATGCTCGCCGTCGCCGGGGCCGGCGACATGGTGAGCGGCATCTACCGCTCCACGATCCTGCAGACGGCGGTCGAAGACCGGCTGCGCGGTCGGCTCGACGGCATCGACATGGCCGTCTGGGCGACGGGCCCGTCGCTCGGCAACGTCGAGTCGGGTGCGGTCGCCTCGCTCACGAGCGTGCCCTTCTCGATCGTGTCGGGCGGGCTGCTCACGATCGTCGGCGTGGGGATGCTGCGGTGGGTTCGCACCCGGCTTCTGTCGCTACGACGCTCGGGATCCGAGCCCCTGACGCGCTTCCCTCGACCTCGCCCCACGGGTATCGTGCGCGGCGCCGGACCGACACGGGAGGGATGCTCGGCGATGGAACTGCTCGCGTACAACACGACCCTGTACGAGGCGATCGCCTTCGTGCACGTCTTCGCGGCGATCATCTGGGTGGGAGGAGCGTTCTTCTTCCAGGTGAAGATCGCCCAATTCAAGCGGGCGAACGACAACGAGGGGTTCCTGCAGCTCGGGAAGGACGCCGAGCACATCGGCCAGCGCCTCTTCATGCCGATGTCGATCGTCGTGCTGCTCGCCGGCATCGCCATGGTCTGGTACGGCCCGTACTCCTTCGAGCTGTGGATCGCGCTCGCGCTGGTGGGCATCGTGGCGACGGCCCTCACGGGCTCGCTCTACCTCGGGCCGACCGGCGGGAAGCTCGCGAAGCTCGCGCAGGACGAGGGGTTCGACGATCCGGGCGTGACCGCGATGCGCGATCGGCTGATCGTCGTCTCGCGCCTCGACTACGCCGTGCTGGCGCTGGTCGTGCTCGACATGGTGTTCAAGCCTGGCGCCTAGCCCCTCGCAGTACCCCACGGTCCGAGGACCACATCGCGTAGGGCGCGTCGGTGAGCTCCGCCAGCTCGAGCAGCACGGTGTCGTAGTTCACGCGCCATCCGGCGAAGTCGCGCCACGCCTGGTCGCGATCGGCTTTGACCGCGACGCCCGCCGCCGCGAGGTCGTCGATCGCGTCTCCCCACTCCTGCCGGGTGATCGAGATCGGGTCCTCGGGGGTGGGTTGTCGTTCGAACGGCATGCCGAACCCTTCCGCGATGCGGCGCAGCGACAGGTAGCCGGCGCGGATGCAGATGTCGGCCTGCACGTCGTGCGGCACATCGATGCTCGAGATCGTGAGCGCGGCGCCGTCCAGCACCGCGCCCGCGGCCGTGACCCACGAGTGATCGGTCTGCGGCGAACGGAAGAAGACCAGCGCCGAGAACGAGGTATGCGTCTCCTCGACGTCGACGAACCAGCGTTCCCACTCGACCCAGACCTCGTGCAGCTCAGACATGCGCTCGAGCCGCCAGAAGCGCAGGACCATCTCGACACCCGACGGCGGCTCGCCCGCCCGCACGGCGAGCGCCGTGACGCCCCGTTCCCGTCGCGAGAACGCGCCGTTGATGCTCGGCAGATAGGTGATCAGCAGCGCCAGCAGGAACAGGCCGATCGCGGCCTCGGTGAACGAGACCATCATCAGCCAGAACTCGCCCGGTCGCAGGAAGCCGAGCGTGAACAGCGAGGAGCCGCTCAGCTCGAGCGCCACCGTGGAGCTGGTGGCGCCGTCGAGTCCCCAGAAGATCGCCGCGTAGCCGAGGAACGTCAGACCGATCCACGCGACCAGCAGCCCGAGCATGCCGAGGGGCGCGTACGTCGCGAGCACGCGATCGCGCCGCTCGAAGGACATCGAGGCGGGGGTCGCTACGTGGTAGACGCGGCGCAGCACCGTGAAGACGGTGCGCGTGATGATCGAGGCGGCCTGGCGGGGGATCACCACGGTCTTCACCGCCGAGACCACGGCCGCCGCGACCAGTGCCACCCCGGCGCCGACAGACAGGATGCGCAGCGCGAGTCCCACGGGCAGATGCTCCCACAGCGGTGCCGGACCCCGAAGCGCGGGCGGCTGGGTTCCCTCCGGGTCAGTCGAGCATGCCGTAGTAGGTCTGAGATGTGCCGTCGATCGTCTTGAACTCGCCGCCGAGATGCAGGCGGCCGTCGTGGACGAAGACCGCGCGGACCCCGAAGTAGAGGGGCTCGATGTCGGGCGCCCAATCAGTCACCAGGAACCCGTTGGACACATCGAAGGCGGCGAGGCGGAGCCGCTTCGTGCACTTGCCTGTCGGGTTCTTGTTGCTGCCGCACGCGATGCCGGGCTTCGCGCCGACCGCCTTATAGTGCCCTCCGAAGACCACCGAACCGTCACCGAAGCCCGCGACCGCCTGCGCAGCGCCGGACGTGTCGGTCTTCCAGATCAGGGCGCCGTTGGACAGCCGATAGCGGGCCGCGTAGTCGGATCCCCCCACCGCCAGGAACAGGGCGTCCAGGCCTGGGTCGACGTACATGTCCACCCCGACCGCCTTGTCGCCGAGGAAGCCGCCGAGCGACCACGAGCGCCGCTGTCCCGTGACCGGGTCCAGCTTCGCCACCACTCGCTGGTTCGCGCCGTTCAGCGTGTCGAACGCTCCCGACGTGAACACGTCGCCGTCGGGGACGAAGGCGAGGTCGCGGATCGTTGGTCCGTTGGAGCTCTTAGTGGTGTCGGGGACCTGGCGTGTGAACGCGCCGTCGAGGGCCCCCGAGGCCGTGTAGTGACGCAGGTCGGTCCGGCCACCGGCGTAGACACTGCCGTCGGGTGCCGCGAGGACCGTCCGCAGCCCCGGAGCGTTCGCCGTGAAGGCCGAGAGGAGCTGTCCGGTGTTCGGGTTCAACGCCGCGATGTTCTTCCGCGCGCTGCCGTCGACGCTCGTGAACTTCCCGCCGATGAAGAGCCGTCCACCGCCGAAGCTCACGTCATACACGATCGGAGACGTTCCTCCGGTCACCTTCGGCAGGTGGAGTCCGGCGACCGGAAGACCGGTGTCGATGTCGACCGCGGCGACGTTGTTCACGTTCACGACCGTGCCGCCGCTGGCATCGGAGCGGAACTGAGTGAAACGACCGACGATCCAGAGCACGCCGTCGGCCGACTCGAGCGACCAGACGGGGCCGTTGACCATCCATGTGTCTGCGGGTTGCTCCCCGGGAAGGGCCACGGCGGGAGTGACGGTCGCAGCCATGATCGCCACCGACGACACGATGGCGCATGCCGCGACCCGCATCCTGAGTGCCCGCCGAAGATTACTGCTCGTCACGGGCCGCCTCCTCTGAGGGTAGTCATCCGATACAACCGGGAAGTGGACCCAGGAGTCAACCCCGGGGAGCGTCAAAGTCACGATAGGGATGGATAGGGATGTAGATGGAGTGGGCCGAGCGGGTCGACTCGGAGCGCACGATCGGCGTCTGCTGACGAGACGGTGCGGCCGATCCGGATCCTCGCGATAGCGGGCATCGGTCAGAACGGCGCCACCCTGGTCTCGACGATGCTGGGTAGCGCCATCTCCACACGGGATGCTCCCACAGCCAGCGGCGGACCCTGTTCAGCGGCTCGGTCAGACGAGCATGCCGTAGTAGGTCTGCGGTGTTCCCTCGATCGTCCTGAACTCGCCACCGAGATGGAGCGCACGTTCGTTCACGAGGACCGCACGGATGCCGAAGTACAATGGCTCGATGTCGGGAGCCCAGTCGCCGACGAGGAACCCGTCGTCGACGTCGAAGGCGGCGAGCCGCAGCCGCCTGGTGCAGTTCCCGGTCGGGTGTTTGTTGCTCCCGCAGGCGATGCCCGGCTTCGCGCCGACCGCCTTATAGTGCCCTCCGAAGACGACGGAGCCGTCGCCGAAGCCCGCGACCGCCTGCGCAGCGCCGGACGTGTCGGTCTTCCAGATCAGGGCGCCGTTGGACAGCCGGTAGCGGGCCGCGTAGTCGGATCCTCCCACCGCGAGGAACAGGGCATCCAGGCCCCCGTCGACGTACATGTCGACGCCGACTGCCTTGTCGCCGAGGAATCCGCCGAGCGACCACGAGCGCCGCTGTCCCGTGACCGGGTCCAGCTTCGCAGCGACACGCTGGTTCGCCCCGTTGAGCGTGTCGAACGCACCGGACGTCAGCACGTCGCCGTTGGGCGCGAAGGTCAAGTCGCGGATCGTCGGCCCGTTCACGCTGTTCGTGTCGGGAACCTGCAGTGTGAAGGCGCCGTCGAGCGCGCCCGATGCCGTGTAGTGACGCAGATCGGTCCTGCCGCCCGCGTACACGCTGCCGTCGGGCGCCCCCAGCACCGTCCGCAGTCCCGGGGCGTTCGCCGTGAACGGCAGGAGCTCACCCGTGGCAGGATCCAGCGCCGCGATGTTCTTCCTGGCCTTGCCGTCGACGCTCGTGAACTTCCCACCGATGAAGAGGCGCCGTCCACCGAAGCTGAGGTCGTACACGATCGGGTTGGTGCCGCCGGTGACGCTCGGCAGGTGCAAGCCGTCGACCGGAAGCCCGGTGTCGATGTCGACGGCGGCGACGTTGTGCACGTCGACGATCTTGCCGCCGCTCGCAGCGGAGCGGAACTGATCGAAGCGGCCGACGATCCAGAGGACCCCGCGCCTGGTGCCGAGCGACCACACCGGGCCGTTCACCATCCACGTGTCTGCGGGTTGCTCCCCCGGAAGGGCGATGGCGGGAGCGACGGTCGCTCCCACGATCGCGATCGACGACACGATCGCGCAGACTCCGAACCGGGTCACCCGTCTCCGTCGAGCTGTGATCGTCACCGGAACCGCCTCCTCGTGCCACTATGCTTCGGATACAAGAGGGGATGTGACCCGAGAGTCAACCCCGGCGAGCGTGGACGACGGGGGAGGGGCGCAGATGGACGCGGCCGAGCGGGTCGGGCTGGAGCAGGCTCGGTCGGTGTCAGCCGGCGGGCGGGCCCCGCCGATCAAGATCCTCGCGATCGCGGGAACCGGCCAGAACGGCGCGACCCTGGTGTCGAGGATGCTCGGTGAACTCCCAGGGTTCCTGGCGATCGGCGAGGTCGGTCGGCTCTGGGACAAGGGGCTGATCGAACACGTCGAGTGCAGCTGCGGCGCCGTCTTCGATGCGTGTCCGTTCTGGACCGAGATCGGCCGTGTCGCCTACGGCGGCTGGGACCGCCTGGATGCCGCCGACATCGTTCGGCTGCGCGACTCCCTGGTCCTCAAGGAGAGCCGACTGCAGCACCCCTTCGCCCTGCCGTTCCTGCTTGCCCCTGGGCTCTGGCCCGCGTACCGGGATCGCCTCGTCGCCTACCAGGAGCTGATGTCGACGTTGTACCGCGGCATCCATGAGGTGAACCCCGACCGGATCATCGTGGATGGCATGAAGATCCCGGCCCACGTGTTCATGCTCAGCGGCTTGATCCCCGAATTCGACGTGCGCTTCGTTCACCTCGTTCGCGATAGCCGCGGGGTGGCCAACTCCAACGCCAAGGTCGTGCCGCGACAGGGGTCGCTCGCGGAACAGCCGTATCGCGGCCAACGCGGACCGGCGAAGAGCGCGGTCAGGTGGACCTGGTTCAACCTGTCCTCGGAGGTTCTCTCCCTCGTGCGGCGGGTCCCGATGATGAGGATCCGCTACGAGACGTTCGTCCACGATCCGGCCGTGGCGCTCAAGCAGATGGCCGCGTTCATGGGTGAGTCGATCGACGACGTGGCCTTCCTGCACGGCCGTGAGGCGAGCCTGTCGCCAGGCCATCTCGTCGCGGGCAACCGTATGCGCCTGCAGTCCGGCCCGATCGTGATCAGGGAAGACGATGCCTGGCGTCGGAACCTTCCACCCACGTCACGGCGAGTCGTCACGGGGCTGACCTGGCCGCTGCTCCGTCACTACGGGCACCTGCCCTCGACCCAACGCTAGGCCTCGGCGGCGACCGGGAGCTCGCCCGGAGCCCGCACGACCTCGGCGTCGCGGCCGGGGATGAAGCGGTTGGCCACCAGCGCCGCCGCGAGCAGCGCGAACCCCGCCACGACGAGCGCGAGCCGGAACCCGCTCAGGAACGCCTCACCGAACGCCCGGCCGACCGCCGCCGCCTGGTCGGGGGTGAGCCCGAGCGCGCCGACATCGAGTTGGCCGTGGCCGGCGGCGGCCGTGATCGTCTCCTGCTGCGCCGGTGAGAGTCCGAGCCCCGCGATGCTCGGCGCCAGGACCGCCTCGAGCCGAGTGAACAGGATCGTGCCGAGCAGCGCGATGCCGAACACGCCGCCGACCTCGCGACTCGTGTTCGTCATCGCCGAGCCGAGCCCCGCGCGCTGCGGCCCCACCGAGTTCATCACCGCGGCCGTCATGGGCGCCATCGTGGAGCCCATGCCGTGGCCCATGATCGCGAAGAGCACGCCCATGACCCAGTACGGCGTGTCGGGCGTGAGGCGCGAGAGCGCGATCAGCCCGCCGCCCGCCAGAAGCAGCCCGTAGGTCATCGGCGCCCTCGACCCGTGTTTCGAGGCGTAGCGTCCTGCGTTCGGAGCCGTCACGACGATCATCAACGTCATCGGCAGGAACCGCAGCCCGGTCTCGAACGCGGTGTAGCCGCGGAGGAACGGGTTCTGCATGAACAGGCTCAGGAAGAAGAACGTGGCGAACATGCCGAGCGAGACCGAGAACGCCACGACGTTGCCGGCCGTGAATGCCGGGATGCGGAAGAAGGCGAGCGGCATCATCGCGTGGGGGTTGTGCCCCTCCCACACCAGGAACGCCACCCCGAGGGCCGCGCCGGCCACGAGGCCCGCAACGATCAGGGGGTCGGCCCAGCCTCGCTGGTTCGCCTCGATCAGGGCGAACGTGATCGCGAAGAGCGCGCCGGTGCCGATCGCGAGCCCAACGACGTCGAGGCTCCGCGCCTCGTCGGAGCGCGACTCGCGCACGGTGCGCATCGCCACCGCGTACGCGACGACGCCGATCGGCACGTTGAGGAAGAACACCGATTCCCAACCGAGGTGCTCGACCATGTAACCGCCGAGGGTGGGGCCGAGGGCGAGGGCCAGGCCCGAGACCCCCGCCCACAACCCGATCGCCTTGGCCCGCTCCTTCGGAGGGAACGTCACGGTGAGGATCGACAGGGTGCCGGGCATCAGCATGGCGGCGCCGACGCCCTGCACGGCTCGCGCGCCGATCAGCTGCATGCTCGTCGAAGCGAGCCCGCACGCGAGCGAGGACAGGGTGAAGATCGCGAGGCCGAGCAGGAACATCCGCTTGCGCCCGTATCGGTCGCCGAGGATGCCGCCGGTCAACAGGAACGAGGCGAATGCGAGCACGTACCCGTCGACGATCCACTGCAGGTCACTGATGCTCGCGCCGAGCTCCTGGTTGAGCGTGGGCAGCGCCACGTTCACGACGGTGTTGTCGATCATCACCATGGCGAGGGCGAAGCACATCGTGAGCAGCACGATGACCTTCTCGCGCGCGTCGTCACCTGAGAAACCGAACAGACCCACGGCACTCCTTCTTCGAATGGGTTGCTCAGCCTCGCAACGCCGCCGTTGCCGGCGATGTTCCGATGCTCAGTCGAGGCGGCGGTAGAGCCGGATCGCGAGCGGCACGAAGATCACGAGCAACGCCACGATCCAGACCACGGACTTGAGCACCAACGCCTCGAACGTGTCGACGGGAAGACCCGTCTCGATGTCGATGATCCCGATGTCGCCGTTCGACAGGTAGCGGGCGAGGTTGCACCAAACCGTGACCGGGTTGGCACGGGCGATCGGCTGCAGCCAGCTCGACATGCCGGCAACCGGCACGAAGGCCGCGCTCACGAAGACGATCGGGAAGATCACCGTGAACGAGGCAGCCTGCACCGCTTCGACCTTCTTCAACGCGAGGCCGATGCAGGCGAATATCCAGGAGAACGTGAATCCGACGGCGAGCACCAGCAGCACGACACCGAGCGCCTGCACCGGCCCGTTCTCGAAGCGGAAGCCCACCAGATACCCGATGCCGATGACGAGCACGACCAGCAGCAGGTTCTTCAAGAGGTCGGACGTGGTGCGGCCCGCCAACACCGCCGACCGAGCCATCGGGAGAGATCGGAATCGGTCGATGATGCCGGTCTTGAGGTCCTCGGCCAGGCCCACGGCGGTGGTGGTCGCGCCGAAGATCGCGTTCTGCACGAAGATGCCCGGCATCAGGAACTGCACGTACTCGAAGCCGGGGGGCAAGGTCGCGAACTGGTTCGCGTAGATGTAGCGGAACAGCAACACGAACATGATCGGCTGCACGAGCTCGAAGATGAAGACGGTCGGCACGCGCGTCAGCGTGACCAGGTTCCGCCTCGCCACCAGCAGACCGTCGGCGAACGCGAGGGCCACGCGCCCGCCGAGACTCGACGGAGCCCGTCGGTCGATCGGGGTCTGCACGATCGCGCTCATACGTTCTCCTCCGAGGCTCGGCGGCGCTTCCCGCGACCGCGACTCGCCGGCTCGCCGTCGGGTTCCGCACCGTCCTCAGTCGTCCGGCCCGTGAGCGACAGGAACACATCGTCGAGCGTCGGTCGGTGCAGGGCGATGTCGGCGACCCAGATCTTGTTCTCGTCAAGTCGACGCACGCTGTCGCGGAGCGCGTCGAACCCGTCGTTGCCGACCGGGATGCGCACGAGTCCCGCATCGTCGTCGACCGATGGCGGTCCGGCGCCGACGCCGGTCAGGGTCTCGGCGACGCGGGTGATGTTGACGCCGTCCTCGACGTGGAGCTCGAGCACCTCCCCGCCGATGCGATCCTTCAGCTCGTCGCTCGTGCCCTCGGCGATCACCGTTCCCAAGTCGATCACCGCGATGCGGTCGGCGAGACGGTCGGCTTCGTCGAGGTACTGCGTCGTGAGCAGCAGCGTCGTGCCCTCAGCCTGGAGCTCGCGCACGAAGTCCCACACGTCGATCCGGCTGCGTGGGTCGAGCCCGGTCGTGGGCTCGTCGAGGAACAGGATCTCGGGTCGCCCCACGAGGCTCGCCGCCAGGTCGAGGCGCCGGCGCATGCCGCCCGAGTAGGTCTTCGAGGGCCGACCGGCGGCCTCGGTCAGCCCGAAGCGCTCGAGGACCTCGCCGGCCCGTCGCCGCGCCTCGGTCTTGGGCAGGTGATAGAGGCGCCCGACCAGCTCGAGGTTCTCGAGTCCCGTGAGGTTCTCGTCGACCGCCGCACTCTGCCCGGCAAGGCCGATGCGGAACCGGAGCTCCTCGGCGTCGCGCACGACGTCGAGCCCGTCGACCTCGGCCCGGCCGCTCGTGGGCGCGAGCAGGGTCGCCAGGATGCGTACCGCGGTCGTCTTGCCCGCCCCGTTGGGGCCGAGCATGCCAAGCACGGTCCCCTTCTCGACCTCGAGATCGACTCCCTTGAGAGCCTGGACCTCACCGAAGTGCTTGACGAGCTGTTCGGTCCTGATGATGGGAGAGGACATGACCCTCAACCTTACCGATGAAGGGCGACGAACGAGTCGCCGGTTCCGTCAACGGCTTTGGATCCCTTGCCCTGCGTTGCGTGTGGTCCGGCCGCGTCGTCGCCCATCGCTCCTCCTCGGTGGTCCTCCCCACGTAGGACGAACATCCAACCCGGAACTCATCGGCAGGTGATCGGCCGGCTTCGCGAGCGACTGTGCCTCGGAGTGGCCATGGTACCCGCGGGCTGTCGGGAATATACCCCTGGGGGTATATGGTTGCATGACCACGTGGACGTGGGAAGGAGCCGCCGATGAACGTCGATGTCACCGAACTTCGCGAGGTCGTGAACCGCCTGCACCGGGTGCAGGGTCAGGTCGACGGCCTCGGGACGATGATCGAGGAAGGCCGGGACTGCCGCGACGTGGTGCGGCAGTTCGCCGCCGCGACACGCGCGCTCGAGCGAGCGGGGGCGCGCTACCTCGTGGCGAACCTCACCGCATGCCTTCGCGACGAAGAGGCGGCCGCGGCCGAGGGGTACGACCCCGAGGAGCTGCAACGGCTGTTCCTGCAACTCGCCTGAGCACCGATGGACGACCTGGCCTTGGCCGCGCTGTTCGGCCTCGCGATCGGCGGCGCCCTGGGAGCCCTCGGCGGCGGGGGATCGATCCTGGCGGTGCCCGCGCTCGTCTACGGCCTGGGCATGCCCGTGCGCCAGGCGATCCCCACGTCGCTGCTGGTCGTCGGCCTCACGGCGGCGGGCGCGGCCGCCGCCCACGTGCGAGCCGGCACCGTGTGGTTCCGCACGGCGGCCGTCTTCGCAGCGGCCGGCATCGTGGGTTCGTTCGTCGGCGCGTGGGTGAACCATCGCCTCGACGAGGGCCTCGTGCTGGGTGGGCTCGCCGTCGTGATGGTCGTGGCCTCGATCGGCATGTGGCGCCGGTCCGGCCGGCCGGAGCCTGACCCGACACCGGGCGCAGTGACCCGCGCGGTCGACCGGGTGACGGCCCACACGGCGCCGAAGGTGATCGTGGCCGGGCTCGGCCTGGGCGTGATGACCGGCCTGTTCGGTGTCGGGGGCGGGTTCCTCGCGGTGCCGGTCATGGCCCTCGTGCTCGACCTGCCGACGCCCGTGGCGATCGGCACGTCGCTCGTGGTGATCGCGGTGAACGCGTCCGCGGGCCTCGTGGCACACCTCGGTCTCGGCCCGATCGACGTGCCGGTGGCGCTGGCGTTCGCCGCCGGCGGGCTGCTCGGCGCGCTCGGCGGCCAGTGCCTCGCGTCCCGGCTGAGCTCGGGGGCGCTGGGGCGGGCGTTCGCCGTGTTCGTGATGCTGGTCGGTGGGCTGACGCTCGTCGACGTGATGACGACCTGAGGAACGGAGGAACATGATGTTCGGACGACACGAGGTGGCACCTGTGGCGGTGCACGACCAGACGGACGAGATGACCGTGCTCGACGTGCGCGACCACCACGAGTGGCAGGAAGGACATGTGTCGGGCGCGACGCACCTGCCGCTGGCGAGCCTCCCGGCGAGGATCGGCGAGATCGATCGCGGTCGGCCCGTCGCGGTGATCTGCCGCAGCGGGAACCGCAGCGCTGCGGCCACGCGATTCCTGCGCAAGCACGGGGTGGACGCGATCAACGTCTCCGGCGGTATGGTCGCGTGGGAGCGCCACGGGCTGCCGATCGCGACCGAGACCGGCCGCCCAGGGAGGGTCGTCTGATGTTCCTGCAGCAGTTCCACCTCGAGAGCCTCGGACACGCGTCGTACCTGGTCGGCGACGAGTCGACGGGCGATGCCCTCGTGCTCGACCCGCAGCGTGACGTCCGCGACTACTTCGAGGCCGCGCGCGAGCACGGGTTCCGCATCGCGTACGCGATCGACACGCACGGCCACAACGACTACCTGTCGGGTATCTCCGAGGTGGTCGCGCGGGCGCCCGGTATCACGGTGCTGGCGTCGGCGCTCGGCGAGTACGGGTACGAGCATCGCCCCATCCGTGACGGGGAGTTCGTCGAGATGGGCGAGGTCGCGTTCCAGGTGCTGCACACCCCGGGGCACACCCCCGAGCACGTGAGCCTGCTCGTGCACGACCGTGCCGTCGGCGAGGATCCGGCCGTGCTGCTGTCGGGCGGCGCGCTGCTGGTCGGCGACGTGGCCAGGCCCGACCTCCTCGGGGGAGCGGCGCAGACGCGGGAGAGCGCGGCTGCGATGTGCGAGATGCTGCAGACCAAGATCCTCGAGCTGCCCGACCACGTCGAGGTGTTCCCGACGCATGTGGCCGGCTCCCTGTGCGGCGGCAACATCGGCGCGCGGCTGTCGACCACGATCGGCTACGAGCGACGAACGAATCCGATGCTGCGTCGGCTGACGAGCGAGGACGTGTTCGTGCGCGAGTGCATGGACCTGCACGACCTGCCCGCCGTCCCCCCGTACTGGAAGCGCATGCGGGGCCAGAACATGGCAGGTCCGGCCCTGCTGGGCACGCTGGCGGAGCCGCCGGCCCTCGACGTCGAGCAGGTCGCGAAGCTGCACGCGGGGGGCGCGGTCGTTCTCGACGCGCGCCAGCCGGAATCGTTCGCCGGCGGGCACGTGCCTGGCGCGCTGAACGTCGCCCTCGGCAGCTCGTTCTCGACGTGGGCCGGCACCGTGGTCCCCGAGGGCGCCGAGGTGGTGCTGGTGCTCGACCGGGCGGACGACCTCTGGGAGGCGACCTGGCAACTGTTGCGTACGGGGTACGCCCCGCCCGTCGGATGGCTCGGCGGGGGCATGGCCGACTGGCGCACGTCGGGCCAGCAGATCGTGACCCTCGACCAGCTCTCGGTGCGCGAGGCCCACGACCACGTCGTGCGAGGCGAGATCGACCTGCTCGACGTGCGCCAGCCCGGGGAGTGGCGAGAGGGTCACGCCGAGGGGGCGACGTTCCTCACGGCCGGCGAGCTTCCCGAGCGCCTCGACGAGGTCGCACGGGAACGGCCGGTGGCGGTGATCTGCGGCAGCGGATTCCGCTCGTCGGTGGCGGCGAGCCTGCTGGTTGCCCACGGGCGCGAGGCGACCACGGTCGTCGGCGGCATGACGGCGTGGCGGGCGGCGAGCCTGCCGGAGATCTCCGACCCGGTGAGCGCTTAGGACGGGCTGAGGGGGATCCTCACGTCGAGAGGGATCTCCACCTCGTCGAACGCCATGCCGTCCTGGTCGATCGCACGCACGAGCATGTGGTCCTCGAAGACGTTGACGTCGAGGAAATGCAGCACTGCCCACGAGACCTCGGTGAACCACTCCTCGCCGGTCCCCCTCGTGAGCCCGCCTGCTCCTGTGACGATGTAGGTCACGCCGTCGATCGGCCGGCTGCGCTGGTAGTCGTGGTCGTGGCCCGACAGCACGAGTTGCGCGCCGAAGCGAGCGAAGATCGGCGCGTATCGTCGACGCACCTCGAGGTTTGAACCCTGGTAGCCGGCCGAGTACGGCGACTCGTGGATCGCCACGATCTTCCAGGGTTCGGCCGCCTCGCGGAGGGTCCGCTCGAGGAACGCCGTCTGCGCGGGATCGCCGAGCGAGTCGGCGTCGAGCCCGACCAGCCGGACGTCGCCGATCACGTCGGTCCA
Organism: Actinomycetota bacterium; assembly: GCA_035697485.1. NCBI lineage: Bacteria > Bacillati > Actinomycetota > Actinomycetota bacterium. The sequence continues at coordinate 6,994 of DASSCU010000053.1, read as the reverse complement.
CCACCGTCCCGGCATGCCGAGGTCGGACATCTGCTCGTCGCCCCATCCGCCGGCGACGTCGTGGTTGCCGAGGATCGCGTAGAGCGGCACGCCTCGGTCGAGCAGGATGCCGAACGGCTGGAAGACGGTGTACGGCAGGCGCTCGGGGTCGCCGCTCGGGTAGACGTTGTCGCCCAGCAGCAGGAGCGCATCGTATCCGGGGTTCCCGCGTTCCAACATCGTCATCGAGTACGCGGTCCGCCACTCTTCCTCCTCGCCCTCGCCGACGTCGCCCACCGCAGCGATCCGAACATCGGGCCGCTCCCCGGGCGGGAAGGGGGCCACGACCACGCTGGTCGAGGGCGGGCCTTTGCGGTGGGTGAGTAGCGCAGCGATCTGCCGGCGGTAGTACAGCCCGACCGCGGCGGTCAGCGAGAACATGACCACGAGCACCCATACCCACCAGGGACGACGTGACGGCCGCGCGGTCGATCCTCGCAGCGCCGCATCGGATGCGCTCGTACTGGCGTGCATCGCGCCCTCCATCTCTATCGTGCGCCGCTGCCGCGCAGCGGATCACGCCGAACGACCCTTCGGTGTCGGGTCGCGCAGCACGACCCACCGAGGATCAGGCCCGCGACGATGGAGGCGTAGGGGACGACCGTGGGCAACAACGCGATGCGTGCCGAGAGCGAACTGGAACGCGCGACGGGCAGGGCCGCCGTGGTCGAGCTCGGCGACCCTCGGGCGCGCGATGCGATGTTCGCGGGAGCCAAGGCCGCCTCCCTCGCCCGAGCGACGTCGGCCGGATTCCCGGTGCTGCCCGGGTACGTCGTGGCGACGTGGGCAGACCTCGAGCGCGACCGCCTCGACGTCGAACGTGCGTGGGAGCGGTTGGGCGCGGGGGGCCGGCCGCTGATCGTGCGGTCGTCGTCGACCGTCGAGGACGCCGAACGCTCGTCGATGGCGGGCCGTTTCCGCTCCGTGGGCGGGGTGACGGGGTGGTCGGCGTTCCTCGATGCCGTGGACCTTGTGCGGGCCTCGGCCTCGGACGGGTGCGGCATCGAGGCGCCGATGGCCGTGCTCGTGCAACCGATGCTGGATGCCGTCAGGGGGGGAGTCGTCTTCGGGGTCGACCCGGTGACGGGCGACCGAGGTCGTTTCGTGGTCGAGTGCGTCGCGGGATCGCCCAAGCGGCTCGTGGACGGGGTGGAGACGGCGACCCATGTCGCCGTCCGGCGATCCGGCCTCCGCCTGCGCCCTTCGGGGAAGGGCCGAGGCGCCGAGCGCCTGACGCGCCGCGACCTGATCCGGATCGCAGCACTCACACGGAGGGCCGAGCGTGTCTTCGGGTTCCCGCAGGACATCGAATGGGCGGTCGATGCGGCGAGCCGTCTCTGGCTCCTGCAGAGCCGCCCGGTGACCGCGATCGGGCAGGCCGCGGCCCGCGGTCCGGTGCTCGGCCCCGGTCCGATCGCGGAGACGTTCCCGGAGCCCCTCTCGCCGCTCGAGCAGGAGCTGTTCCTGGAGCCGCTGCGCGACGGTATCGTCGGCGCCCTCCGCGCGGTCGGCGTGGTGTCGCCCTCACGGATCGCTGTGTCGCCGGTCGCCCTCACGGTGGGCGGTCGCGTAGCGGCCGATCTCGAGCTCCTCGGCGTCGCGCCCCGTCGTCACACGGTGTGGCGGGCGGTCGATCCTCGCCGCGGGGCCCGGCGGCTGGGGGCCGCCTGGCACACGGGGCGCCTGCGGCTCGCGATGCCACAGGTGACCCGCGACCTGCTGCGGTGGATCGACGAGTGGCTCGCCTCCCTCCCCGCGCTCAGTTCCCTCGACGACGGCGCTCTGCTCGCGCTGCTCGACGAGGCGGTGGAACGGCTGTGCGGCCTCCACGGTCACCAGGTGTTGGCGGGGATGCTCGTGCCCGCCTCGGAACACGGGCCGGGCGCGAGCGCGCTCGCGATCGACGCGATCGCTGCAGGACGAGCGGCGGGGATGAGGGACGAGGAGATCGTCGCTCGGACGCCCTCGACGCTCGCCGTCGTACCTCCGGCCATCGGCGAGGTGACGCCGCTCCCGGCCACGGCAGCGAGGACATCGACGTCGCCGCCGTGCAGCGAGGGGAGCGTATCGTCGCTCGGTCCCCGCGAGGCGCTGCGGCTCCGGGCTCGATGGGTCGACGAGCTGGCGGCGCGCGCCACCTGGACCCTCGCCACCCGCCTCGAGCGGGCGGGCCGACTGCCGTCGGCCGGCGACGTGCGCTCCCTCTCCCGGCAGGAGCTCGCGGAGATGGTGCGCGGGGGACCCGCGCCAGCCGACCTCGACGTTCGAGCGGGGGCCGAACCCGGCCCACCGCTGCCCGCGTCGTTCCGGCTCGCGGTGGATGGATCGGTCGTGCCCGAGCTCGATGGACGGTCGGACGCCGCCGGCGTCGCCGCGGGCGGCGGGCGCGGGGCCGGTGTGGTCCGCCACATCGACCGTGCGGAGCCGGGCGACGTGCTCGTGGTCGACGTGCTGGCGCCGTCGCTGGCGCCACGGCTGCCGGGGCTCGCCGGTCTCGTCTCCGAGACGGGCAGCACCCTGTCCCACCTCGCGATCCTCGCGAGGGAGCTCCACGTGCCCACGGTGGTCGCCGTTCCCGGCGCGATCGAGCGTTTCCCCGTCGGCAGTCGAGTCGTCGTGGACGGCCTCACGGGCGAGGTCGCCGTCGCGGACGAGGGGGCGTCGACATGACGCTCCGTCGCCTCGTCTCGCTCGCGGCTCGGCTGCTCGGCCTGGTCGTGCTCGCGACGTCGGGCGTCTACCTGCTGGTCTACCTCTACCGGTGGGAGTGGAACCGAGCGCTGATCTCCGGGCTCTTCTTCGTCGCGGCTGAGATCGCACTGGCGACCGGCGCGCTGATGCAGCGGCTCGATCGTCTCGAGCACCGCATCGACGACCTCGACGGCGGCCTGCCCACCGGCGTCGCCGCGGGCCGGCCGTCCGAGGATGACGAGACCGCGGCACGGGATCATCCCTTCGCGTGGCTCGAACCGGACGGGCTCGGCGTCTTCGTGCCGGTGCTACTGGGCATCGGCGTCATCCTGTCGGCGATCGCCTACGTGGTGGAGCGGGTCGCCGCGCTCTCGGGAACCTGGACGAGCGGCCGCGACACCGAGCGCCGGCTCGCGTTCGTCGGCGGCCTCGCCGGAGCGCCGGGACCGGCCGCCACGCTCCGCGAGCCCTCGTCCGCGACCGTGCCCCAACGATCCGATCGCATGAAGACGGCAGTGGTCGTCCTCACGGCGCTCGTCGTGCTCGGCGCGTCGGTGCTCGGTCTTGCCGCGCTGACCGAGTATCGAGCGGACGCGCCCGCGGTGCCCGGGAGCGCCTCCACCTACCTGCTGACGGTGGAGTTCCGCGACGATGGCGATCCGGTCGCGGCGACCGAGACGCTCACGTCGTCGTGCCGGGCACTCATCGACGAGGCGAGCGAGATCAGGATCACCGGGAACGGGGAGACAGTCGTCATGCGTGTCAGCCCGAGCCCCGGGAGCAACGACGAGCGCCGTTTCCTCGGATGCCTGAACGACGTGACGCTCGATCGGGTTCGGGTGGAGGCGGAACGGCTCGAACCCGAGGCGGAGGAGGGCTCCGCCTCGCGCGGGACCGTCGGGTAATTCGGATTACATCTCGGGAATAGCCTCCGGACGCCGGTCGTTCTTGCACCTGCAAGGCGGCTCCGGCCGCTTCCTCGCGAACCGACGGAGACACGAGATGCCCGATATCGACACCCCAGAGATCGACCAGCACGTCCTACCGCTCCTTCCCCTGACCACCGGGGTCGTGCTGCCCGGCATGGTCGTGACGCTCACCCTCGAGACCGGCGAGGCGCACGCGGCATCCGAGGCCGCGGCCTCGACCGACGACGCACTGTTGTTGCTGGTGCCCAGGGTCGACGGTCGTTACGCCCGCGTGGGCACGGTCGCCAAGATCGAGGAGCTCGGCCAGACGAGAGGTGGCGTCGAGGCGCTCGTGATCCGAGGGCTGTCGCGCGCCGTCGTCGGGGTCGGCGTGCCCGGCACCGGCGAGGCGGTGTGGGTGCAGGCCGAGCCTGTCGAGGAACCCGAGCCCACCCCCCGCGCTCGCGAGCTCGCCCGTGAGTACCGGGCCGTGATCCAGAACATCGTCGAGGCGCGCGGCGTGCCGCAGGTGGCGGAGTTCCTACGAGGCATCGACGACCCCGGCCAGATCGCCGACACGAGCGGCTACTCGCCCGACCTGAGCTTCGAGCGCAAGGTCGAGGTGCTCGAGACGGTCGACGTCGAGGCGCGGCTCGAGCTCGTCACCGGGTGGGCCAAGGACACGCTCGCCGAGATCGAGCTGAAGGACAAGATCCGCTCCGACGTGAGCGAGGGCATGGAGAGGCGCCAGCGCGAGTTCCTGCTGCGCGAGCAGATGAGCGCGATCCGTAAGGAGCTGGGTGAGGACGGCGAGGAGGACGTCGTCGAGGACTACCGCGCGAAGATCGACGAGGCCGGGATGCCGGACGATGTGCGAGCGCAGGCCGAGAAAGAGCTCGGGCGCCTCGAGCGCACCAGCGAGCAGTCGCCCGAGTACGGCTGGATCCGCACCTACCTCGACTGGCTCATCGATGTGCCCTGGAGCGTGCGCACCGACGACAACTTGGAGATCGTCGAGGCGCGTGTGGTGCTCGACGCCGACCATGAGGGCCTCGAGGACGTGAAGGATCGGATCCTCGAGTACCTGGCCGTGCGGAAGCTGCGTGCCGATCGCGGACTCGGCGAGGCGACCGGGCGCGGCTCCGGGGCGATCCTCACGTTGGTGGGGCCTCCCGGCGTCGGCAAGACCTCGCTCGGCGAGTCCGTCGCGCGCGCTCTCGGACGTGAGTTCGTGAGGGTCTCGCTCGGCGGCATCCACGACGAGGCCGAGATCAGGGGGCACCGGCGCACGTACGTCGGCGCGTTGCCGGGCCGCATCGTCCGGGCGCTGAAGGACGCGGGTTCGAAGAACCCGGTGATGATGCTCGACGAGATCGACAAGGTCGGCGCCGACTGGCGCGGCGACCCGTCGAGCGCGCTGCTCGAGGTGCTCGACCCGGCGCAGAACCACACGTTCCGCGACCACTACCTCGACGTCGATCTCGACCTGTCGGAGGTGCTGTTCATCACGACGGCCAACGTGGCGGAGACGATCCCCGGCCCGCTGTTCGACCGCATGGAGGTGATCCGCATCGACGGCTACACCGAGGACGAGAAGGTCGCGATCGCGAAGCACCACCTCGTCGGCCGTCAACGCGAGCGCAACGGCCTGCGCGAGGACGAGGTCGTCTTCACCGACGACGCCCTGCGCACGATCGTGGGCGACTACACGCGGGAAGCCGGCGTACGCAACCTCGAGCGCGAGCTCGGCAAGGCGCTTCGGAAGATCGCGACGAGGATCGCGGCGGGTGACGCCAGGGCGCCGATCACGATCGACGCCGCCGATGTGCGGGAGTACCTCGGCCGTCAGAAGTTCTTCTTCGAAGCGGCCGAGCGCACGGCGGTTCCGGGCGTCGCGACGGGTCTCGCGGTCACCGGGGTCGGCGGCGACGTGCTGTTCATCGAGGCATCGCGTGAGGCCGATGGTGACGCGCCGGACGGCTTGACCCTCACCGGCCAGCTCGGCGACGTGATGAAAGAGTCGGCGCAGATCGCGCTCAGCTACGTGCGATCGCACGCCGAGGGGCTCGGCATCGCGCCGGAGCGCCTGCGTGGGCGCTTCCACGTGCACGTGCCCGCCGGCGCCGTCCCCAAGGACGGTCCGAGCGCAGGCGTCACGATGACCACCGCGTTGGTGTCGCTGCTCACCGACACCCCGGTGCGCGCCGAGGTCGGCATGACCGGCGAGGTCACCCTGCAGGGACGGGTGCTCCCGATCGGCGGGCTGAAGCAGAAGGTGCTGGCGGCCCACCGTGCCGGACTCACCGAGGTGATCGTGCCGAAGCGCAACGAGGGCGACCTCGACGACGTGCCCGAAGCAGTGCGGGAGCTGATGACGTTCCACGTCGCGGAGAGCATCGACCGGGTGCTCGCGGTGGCGTTGCGCCGTGAGGCGGCGCCCGAGGAAGCGGGAGTGTCCGCCGCGTGAAGCTCGCGGTGTTCGGGGCGACCGGTCGGACCGGTCGCCTCCTCGTGGCACGGGCGCTCGAACGCGGTCACTCCGTGACCGCGTTCGCCCGTTCCACCCCCGCCGGGGGCTCGCTCGGCCCTGTGGACCGGGTGGTCACCGGCGACGCGCGGAACGAGGCCGCCGTGGCCTCGGCGCTCCGCGACGTCGAGGCGGCGATCTCTGCCATGGGGCCGAACGGTCCCGCCCCCGGATCGGTGTACTCCGAGGCGATCGGCAGCCTCGTCCGCTCGATGCGCCGGGCAGAGCTGCGCCGCCTTGTGATCTCGGCGAACTCGCGGGTCCTCGACGATGACGAGCTCGAAGGACCGTACGCCGCCGTTTCCCTGGAGCACCGCGAGGCGTTGGCCACGCTCGGGGCGAGCGATCTGGAGTGGACCGTGGTGTCGACCCCGCTGCTCACGGAGACGCCCCCGGTGAGCTCCTACGAAGTCGTCGTGGATGCCAGGGCCCCAGGGGGATCGATCGCCCGCGGGAACTTCGCGTCGGCCCTGCTCGACGCCGTTGCCCGCGCGGACTGGATCCGCCACATCGTCGACGTGTCGGACACCGACTGACCCGGCGGCATCCCGACGTTCACGGGCTGCGTCCCTAAGCTGGCGTGCGTGCCCGTGCCGATGATGTCCGCATGCTCGAGCTGACGGGTCTGCGCCGCACGTTCGGCGACCTCGTGGCGCTCGACGATGTCTCGTTCACCGTCCCCGAGGGACGCATCGTCGGGTTCGTGGGTCCGAACGGTGCCGGCAAGACCACCGCGATGCGCATCGCCCTGGGGGTCCTCACCCCCGATGCCGGCAGCGTTCGGTGGCGGGACGAGCCGGTCGACGCACGGGTGCGGCGCCGCTTCGGC
>DASSCU010000052.1 GCA_035697485.1 Actinomycetota bacterium | reverse complement strand
GGCGCTCGTCGATCTCCGCGGGACGGCCGACCACCACGGTCGCGAGCTGGAGGCGACCGTCGTGGCTCTGGCCGACGAGGTGGCGGCGGCGAGCGGTCTGGCGATGGGCAAGGCCTCGCGGGTCCCGGCGGCGCTCGTCCGTGGCGTGGCGTTCGACGCGGCGACGGTGCCCATCTCCGAGCTCGTGCGCCCACCGGAGGAGGACCTGTTCCGATCGTCCCCGCTCCTGTCGATCTCGGAGCGACGGACGATCCGAGCGTTCGGCGCCGGAGACGTCCCGCGCGAGGCGGTGGAGGAGGCCGTGCGGGCCGCGTGCACGGCGCCGGCGCCGCATCACACGAGGCCGTGGTCGTTCAGCGCGATCTGGTCACCGGCTGCCAAGCGGCGGCTCCTCGGCGCCATCGCCGAGGCCTGGCGCGGGGACCTCCGCGCCGACGGGACGCCGGAGGCGACGATCGAGCGGCGGATCGCGAGGAGCGACGCGGTGCTCGGCGCGGCGCCGGTGCTGATCGTCCCGTGGGTGCGGTTCGAGGGCGCCCATCCGTACGCCGACGCCGAACGCGCTCACGCGGAGCAGGAGATGTTCCTGCTGTCCGGCGGCGCCGCGATCCAGAACCTGCTCCTCGCGCTCTCGGCACAGGGGTTCGCCTCGTGCTGGATCTCCTCGACGCTGTTCTGTCAGGAGGAGAGTCGTGCGGCGCTCGGCATGTCCGAGGACTGGTTCGCCCTCGGCACCGTGGCCGCGGGGCCGATGCCGACGGGGGCCGCATCGCCGCGGCCCCCGCTCGACCTGTCCGAGCATCTGAGGACCGAGTGATCGGCCCGCATCCCTCGGCCTAGACCACCCCGTGGACGAAGTACCAGGCGAAGATCGCAGCCACGACGTACATGAGCGGGTGGACATCCCGCCACCGGCCGCGCAGCACCGCGATCACCACGAACGAAAGGAACCCGGCGCCCACCCCGTTGGTGATGCTGTACGTGAAGGGCATCATCACGATCGTCAGCAGGGCCGGGATCCCGATCCCCGGGTCCGACCACGAGATGTCCTTGACCATCACCATCATGAAGTACCCGACCAGCACCAGCGCCGGCGCCGTCGCCTCCGGCGGGATCACCCCGGCGATCGGCGAGAAGAACATCGCCAGCAGGAACAGCACGCCGACCACGACAGCGACCAGACCGGTGCGACCACCTTCGGAGATCCCCGACGCGCTCTCGATGTACGTCGTGTTCGACGAGGCCGATGCGGCGCCACCGGCGGCAGCGGCGAGCGAGTCGACCAACAGAACCCGCTTGATGCCGGGGAGCCTCCCGTTCGCGTCCAGCATCTTCATCTCGCCACCGAGCCCGATCACGGTGCCCATCGTGTCGAAGAAGTCCGACAGCATCACCGAGAGCACCACCGCGAGCGCGGTCGCGGTGCCGAGCACCGAGAAGAAGTCGAACGAGAAGGCACCGACCAGACCGAAGTCCGGCGTATCGACGACACCGTCCGGGATCGCCGCGATCCCGTTCCCCCAGATCGACAGATCCTTCGCCTCGTTCACGATGACGGCGAGCACCGTCGAGACCACGATCCCGATCAGCAAGGCCCCCTTGACCCGGCGTGCGACCAGCGCGGCGCTCAGGGCAAGCCCGACGACGAACACCCCGATCGGCCACGTCGTGAGCTCGCCGGCGAGCGAGAGCGGCGTGGCTCCCGTGTTCGTGACCACACCCGCGTTCACGAGACCGATCAGCGCGATGAAAGCGCCGATGCCGATGCCGATCGCGCGCTTCAGATCCATCGGGATGGCGTTCAGGATCGCCTCGCGAACGCCGGTCAGAACGAGCACGGTGATCAGGAGGCCCTCGACCACGATGACGCCCATGGCCTGTGGGAACGAGAGCCCGTTCGCGGCGACGAGCGAGAAGGCGACGAAGGCGTTGAGCCCCAACCCGGCGGCGAGCGCGAACGGGTAGTTCGCGACCACGCCCATCAGGATCGTCATCACCCCGGCGACGAGCGCCGTCACCGT
>DASSCU010000051.1 GCA_035697485.1 Actinomycetota bacterium | reverse complement strand
TGAAGTTCGCCGACGCGGACCTGATCGGCTACCCGGTCCAGGTGATCGTGGGCAAGAAGGGGCTGGCCGCACAGCAGGTCGAGCTGAAGCTGCGCGCGACCGGCGAGCGTTCGAGCGCCCCCCTCGACGGTGTCGTGGCCGCGGTCCGGGAGCTGCTCGGGCGCCAGCCCGGCCACAGCGACGCGGCGACCGGCTAGCTCGCGCGCCCGCATCCGACGGCGCCTCGACCACCCCCGGGGCGTTTCCGCAGGTCGTGGGTATACTCGGGGTCGGACAGGAGTCGCAGAGGTGTGTTCGGAGGTGGGCTCGCGCCCACCTTCTCGTTCGTAAGGGAGGGCCGAGCGATGGATGTGGAAGCGCTGCTCGCGCCCCTGGTCGAGGCCGAAGGCTTCGAGCTGTACGACGTGACCCGCGGTCGTGACGGGGGCCGCAAGGTCCTGCGGGTCACCGTCGAGCGCCCCGGCGGGATCGATATCGACACGCTGAGCCGGCTCTCCGAGCGCGTCTCGCGCCACCTCGACGAGGTGGGCTACGAGACGGGCCCGTACGACCTGCAGGTCTCGTCGCCGGGGCTCGAACGCCCCCTGCGACGGCCGGAGCACTTCCGGCGCACGGTGGGACAGCAGGTGCAGGTGAAGACGACGACGCCCATGGCCGGATCGAGGACCCACACGGGCACGCTGCGAGCCGCCGACGACGAGGGCATCACCCTCGAGGTCGACGGCGACGAGCGCCGCCTGCCGCACGCCGCCATCGCGTCGGCGCGAACGGTCGTCGACTGGAGCGCCGAACTGAAGGGGAGCAACGCATGAACGCCGAGATGATCGCCGCATTGCGGGAACTGGAACGAGAGAAGGGCGTCGCCTTCGAGACGATCCTGCAAGGGCTCGAGGAGGCGATGGCCTCCGCCTACAAGACCTGGTGGAAGCAGGAGAACCCCGACGCCGACGACGACTTCGTGGGCTTCCGGGCCGAGATCGACTCCGAGAGCGGCGACCTGCGCATGTGGAAGCAGGACCTCGAGGAGATCGAGGTGCCGCCGACCGAGGAAGGCGCCGAGCCGACCCTCGAGATGAAGGTGCTCGGTGAGGAAGAGGTCGAGGTCACCGACGACTTCAAGGGGCGCATCGGCGCCCAGACCGCGAAGCAGGTGATCTTCCAGAAGCTCCGCGACGCCGAGCGCGAGATGACCTACGAGGAGTTCGCCGGTCGCGAGGGCGACGTTGTCACGGGCATCGTGCAGCAGCAGGAGCGCCGATACACCCTGCTCGACCTCGGGAAGGTCGAGGCCCTGTTGCCGCAGGCCGAGCAGGTGCCGACCGAGCCGTACCGCCACGGCGAGCGTCTCAAGGCCTACATCACCGAAGTGCGAAAGGGCACGAAGGGTCCGCAGATCGTCGTGAGTCGGTCGCACCCGGGGTTGCTGAAGGCGTTGTTCGCGATGGAGGTGCCCGAGGTCGAGGAGGGCATCGTCGTGATCAAAGCCGTCGCGCGAGAGCCCGGGCACCGATCGAAGATCGGGGTCCTCTCGAACGAGCCGGGGGTCGACCCCGTGGGCGCATGCGTGGGCCCCAAGGGCTCGCGCGTTCGCATGGTGGTCAACGAGCTGCGCGGCGAGAAGATCGACGTCGTGCCCTGGTCCGACAACTCGGCCGAGTTCGTCGCGAACGCGTTGCAGCCGGCCAAGGTGAAGGAGGTCCGCATCGACGAGAGCACGGGCACGGCCATGGTGATCGTGCCCGACTACCAGCTCTCGCTCGCGATCGGGAAGGAAGGGCAGAACGCGCGCCTGGCCGCTCGCCTGACCGGCTGGCGCATCGACATCAAGTCGGAGACCCAAGTGGCCGACGAGGCGCGCGCGGGCACCGCCGCGGCCGCCGCGCAGGCCGCCCCTGCTGAACCGGCCGCCGACGAGGTCGTGTCCGAGCCGTCCGAGCCCGCCGAGGCCGCTCCCGAGTCCGTCGAACCCGACGCCCCCGCCGAGGCAGCCGAGGAGGCGCCGGTCACGGAGTGAACACCGTGCCACGCGAGCCGATCCGCACCTGCGTCGGGTGTCGCGAGCGGGCGCCGAAGTCCGCGCTGGTGCGGGTCGCCGTCTCGACCGAGGGACCGGGGATCGATCGTGCCGGGACCGCCCCCGGGCGCGGTGCGTACGTGCATCGTGACCCGGCGTGCCTCGCGGCGGCGGGCCGCTCCGGGGTGCTGGGCAGGGCGCTGCGCACGGGTCTGGGTACTGACGAAGTCGGTAGGCTGATGCACGAGATCGAGCGGATGGGAGCGGCGTGAGGGTCCACGAACTGGCGAAGGAACTCGGGGTCACCAGCAAGGAGTTGCTGGTGACGTTGGAGCAGATGGGTGTGGCGGGCAAGTCCGCCTCGTCCAGCGTGCCCGAGGACCTCGTGCCGAGGTTGCGGGCCTCGGGTGGGAAGGCCACCGAGGCACCGAAGCGACGCGAGGTGCTCGAGCCGCCCCCGGCCCCGCGCAAGCCGAAGGCCAAGGCGAAGAAGGAACCCGCCCCTGCCCAGCCCGAGGTCGCGGCCGCCACGAGTGAGGAGTCGGCCGAGCAGCCCGCACCCGCGGCGCCGACCCCGGTGGCTCCCACGGCGGCCGCCCCGGCGGCTGCGGCCGCAACGGCCACCGAACCCGTCGTCGAGCCGACGCCCACGCCGACGCCCACGGGCGCCAGGAGACCGCCTCGCGTCGCTCGCACACCGGCCGAGCCGGCCGTGCCCACGCTTCGGGTCGTGCGAGGTGCGACGCCGCAAGACATCGCCGAGAAGGTCGGCAAAGGCCCCGCCGACATCGTGAAGATCCTCTTCATGGCCAAGGAGATGGCGACGGCGACCACGTCGTTGTCCGATGAGGCCATCGCACTGGTCGCGGACGAGCTCGGCATGGAAGCCGAGATCATCGGCCTCGAGGACGAGCTCGTCGCCGAGGAGGCCGACGAGGAGGCCGACGAGGCGCTGCTCGTCCCACGACCCCCGGTGGTCACCGTGATGGGGCACGTCGACCACGGGAAGACGAAGCTGCTCGACGCGATCCGCGAGACCGACGTCGTGGCCGGCGAGTTCGGCGGCATCACGCAGCACATCGGCGCCTATCAGGCGCACGTGGGCGACCGCGACATCACGTTCATCGACACCCCCGGCCACGAGGCCTTCACCGCGATGCGCGCCCGCGGCGCGCAGGTGACCGACATCGCGGTGCTGGTCGTGGCGGCCGACGACGGGGTGATGCCGCAGACGATCGAGGCCCTCGACCACGCGAAGGCGGCCGAGGTGCCGATCGTCGTCGCCGTGAACAAGGTCGACAAGGAGTCGGCCGACCCGACGCGCGTGCGTCAGCAGCTGGTCGAGCGGAGCCTGGTGCCGTCGGAGTGGGGCGGCGATACCGAGTTCGTCGACGTCTCGGCCAAGGCGAAGACGAACCTCGACACGCTGCTCGAGACGATCCTGCTCGTCGCCGATCTCGAGGAGCTCAAGGGCGTGCCCACAGGCCGGGCACGCGGCACCGTGATCGAGGCTCACCTCGACAAGGGTCGGGGCCCCGTCGCGACCGTGCTCGTGCAGCGCGGCACCCTCGACATCGGCGACGCCCTGGTCTCCGGCACCACCTACTGCAAGATCCGCGCGATGCAGGACGAGAACGGCACCGCCCTCGAAGTGGCGGGGCCGTCGAAGCCGGTGCAGCTGCTGGGGTGGGAGGCCGTCCCCGCGTCCGGCGACGAGTTCCGCGAGGTCGCCGACGAGCGCGAGGCGCGTCACGTCGCCAGCGAGCGTGAGGCGAAGGCCCGGGCGGCCGAGCTCGTGATCAGCCGACCGCCGACCCTCTCCGACCTGTTGCGCCAAGCCGAACGGGCCGAGATCCCGGAGCTCAACCTCGTGGTCAAGGCCGACGTGCAGGGCTCGCTGGGGGCGTTGACCGATGCGTTCCTCAAGCTGCCGCAGGACGAGGTGCGCGTGAACATCGTGCGCAGCGCCGCGGGCGGGATCACGGAGAACGACGTGTCGCTCGCGATGGCGTCCGACGCGATCGTGATCGGGTTCAACGTGCGCCCCGACAAGCAGGCCGTCGACCTCGCCGATCGGGAAGGGGTCGACATCCGCACGTACCGGGTGATCTACGACGCGATCGACGACATCAAGTCCGCGCTCTCGGGCATGCTGCCTCCCGAGAAGCAGGAGCACGAGCTCGGGCAGGCCGAGGTGCGCCAGACGTTCCGGGTGCCGAGGCTCGGGGTCGTGGCCGGCTGCTACGTCACCCAGGGCACGATCCCGCGTGACGCCCGCGTGCGACTCGTGCGCGACGGCATCGTCGTCTACGAGGGCAAGATCGGATCGCTGCGTCGGTTCAAGGACGACGTGAAGGACGTGGCCGCCGGGTACGAGTGCGGCATCGGGATCGAGGGGTACCAAGACCTCAAGGAGGGCGACGTGATCGAGGCCTTCGAGGTGCGCGAGGTGGCCCGCACGATCTGATGTTCGTCGCGCTGCAGCGCTTCGACCTGCGTATCCGCGATAGCCACTCCCTGAAGCAGAAACGCCACGTCGTGAAGGCGCTGACCGCGGCGCTCCGGCAACGATTCAACGTCTCCGTGGCCGAGGTCGACCACCAGGACCTGTGGCAACGGGCCTCGATCGCGATCGCGGTGGCCGGCGCCCAGGAGTACCACCTGCGGAAGGTCGTCGGCGAGATCGAGCGATTCGTCGACACGTGGCCCGCGGTCGAGGTTCTCCAGGTCGATGTGACGGTGCACGCCCCGGACGACTGAGCGCCGGTAGGCTGAAGTGATGACCCAGGGCGCTCGCATCGATCGCGTCGGCGAGGAATTCCGAGAGATCCTCGCCGAGGAGATCCCGAAGCTGAAGGATCCCCGCGTGGGGTTCGTCACCGTCGTGGGCGTGAAGGTCTCCCCCGACCTGCGACACGCCCGGGTGGCGTACACGTCGATGGGCGATGACAAGGCGAAGGCCGGCACGCGTGCAGCCCTGCGCTCCGCTCGACCGCACCTACGGGCGGTGATCGGGCGGCAGGTACGTCTCAAGTACTTGCCCGAGCTCGAGTTCGAGGAAGACACCACCTACGAGCAGGGTCGGCGCATCGACGAGCTGATCGCTGGTCTTCATCGCGCGGAGGACGAGCGATGACTCCGGACTTCGAGCGCGCCGCCCAGGTGCTCGCCGACGCGACCGAGGTCGCGCTCGCCTGTCACGTGAACCCCGACGCGGACGCCCTCGGCTCGATGCTCGGGCTCGCCGCCTTCCTGCGGTCGCGAGGGGTCGAAACCGTCTGCTCGTACCCGAACGAACCGCTCGAACTCCCGCGATGGGCCGAGATGCTGCCCGGCGCCGAGCGGTTGGTCCCGGCGAAGGAGTTCCCGAAGGAACCCGCGGTGATGGTCACGTGCGACTGCGCCGCGTTCGACCGGCTCGCTCAACTCGGGCACGTCGCGAACCGGGCGGGCGAGGTGATCTGGATCGACCATCACCGGTCGAACGACGGGCTGGGCTCGATCCCTCTCAACGATCCCGAGGCCTCGTCGACCTGCGAGATGGTCTTCCGTTTGATCGAGACGATGGGCGGTGACATGCCCGACGAGACGGCGGTCTGCCTGTACGCCGGCCTGGTCACCGACACGGGCAAGTTCCAGTACGAGGCCACCACCCCCGCGACGCTGCGTATCGCCGCCCGGCTCCGCGAGCACCCGTTCGATCACGCCCGGCTCGTGCAGGCGCTCTACGAGGACAATCCCGCCACCTACCTGCAACTCGTCGGAGTGGCGTTGGGACGGCTCGAGCACGTCGCCGACGCCGACCTCGTCTGGACCTACCTCACCCAGGCCGACCTGCAGGAGGCGGGCGTGCACCCGGCCGAGACCGACGACCTGATCGACGTGATCCGAACGGCGCGCGACGTCGATGTGGCGGCGATCGTGAAGCAGCAGAAGGACGGTCGCTTCAAGGTGAGTGCGCGCTCGCGCGGCGGGCACGATCTCGCGAAGGTCGCGGCGGCCTTCGGCGGCGGCGGCCACCGGCTCGCTGCCGGATACACGTCGACCCACGGTCCGGCCGAGACCGTCGACCGTCTCGCGAAGGCGCTCCGGGGCGAGCCCGTTCCCGCGTGAGCTTGCGCCCCGACACCGAGGGCGGACCCGAAGGGCTGCTGCTCGTCGACAAGCCGGCGGGTATCACGTCGCACGACGCCGTGGCGAAGGTTCGCCGGGCCCTCGGCACGAGGAAGGTCGGCCACTCGGGCACCCTCGACCCGATGGCAACGGGACTGCTGGTCATGGGCGTCGGCCGGGCCACCCGGCTCCTCCGCTTCCTCGGCGACCTGCCCAAGACGTACGAGGCCACGATGCGCCTGGGCATCGAGACCACGACCCTGGACGCCGACGGGGAGGTCACAAGGGTCGAGCCGGTCTCGGTCGACGATGATCGTCTGGCGGCCGCCGTCGCGTCGCTCGTCGGTGCGTCGATGCAGCGCCCTCCCGCATACTCGGCCGTCAAGGTAAGAGGTCGCAAGCTCTATGAGGCCGCCCGGACGGGGGACGTGCTCGAGGCCGCGCCGCGTCCGATCAGGGTCGACCGCTTCGAGGTACGGGCTCGGCGGGGCGACGACGTCGACCTCGGGGTCACCTGCGGTGGGGGGACCTACGTGCGGGTGCTCGCAGCCGACGTCGGGGCGGCCGTCGGGTGTGGGGCTCACCTCACGGCGTTGCGACGCACCGCGATCGGACCGTTCGACGTCGCGGACGCGACCGATCCGGACGACCCTGGAGCGCCACTGCCGATCGAGCAAACCGTCGCTCATCTCCCCTCCGTGCGTATCGACGCCGAGGAGGCCCGGGCGGCGGGACACGGCCGCGTCCTCGCGCCCGCGGGGATCGACGGCCCGTACGCCGTGCTCGACCCCGACGGACGGCTGATCGCGGTGTTCGAGGACGACGGACCCAAAGCGAAGCCGCTCGTCGTGTTGGTGCCTGGCTGAGCAGGCTCAGTCCAGTCCGGCGAAGAGCGAATCGATCGCCATCGCGAGGAGGACGAGTCCCCCGACCACGACGGCGGCCGTCAGGGCGATGCGCTGCAGATCCCAGGTCTGGATCGACACCGGCTCGTGCGGAGGGGCGAGCTCCTCGAACCGGTCCATGATCGGCCGAGGGTCCTGCTTCAGCCGGCTGGAGAGCTCGGTCGGCACCGCCATGCCGACGGCGCAGGCGAAGGCTTCGGCGATCTCGTCCGGCGTGAAGACGGCGGTGGCGCGCTCGTAAACACGGTCGGGGTCGGTCTGCAGCGCGAGGGTGAGCATCATGTTGGCGAGGTCGACCGCCTGGCGCCACGGCGTCGGACGAACCTCGAGGCCGGAGACATCGACCAGCTGCAGGTGCCCGTGCTGCACCAGCAGGTTCGCGGGCTTGATGTCGCGGTGAGCGATCCCGATGGCCCAGAACTGGCGGATCAGATGCAGGCCCTCGTCGATCACGACGTCGTCGATCTCGGAGTCGCCGAGGTTCTTCGCGTCCTCGAAGAACTCCGTGACGAGCATGTACTCGCGGTTCGGCGTCAGCTCCACGATGCCCCACGTGTGGGCCACGGTGACGTCGTTCATCGCGAGGTAGCGCAGAGCGTAGTCCTCGTACTCGGCCAGCCTGCGCACCGATCCGAAGGGGGTCTCGTCCTCGAGCTTGCCGTAGAGGATCGTGCGCCCCACGCGGTACCAGCGGTCGGCTCGCACGTGACTGGTCGCGTAGATCTTGCCGAAGACCCGCGATCCGTCGGCGAGCGTCATGCGGAGCGGGGACGATCCGCCCGAGCCCTCGAGCCCGAACGGCTCCACCTCGGTCACCTCGAGCCCGACCTGGTCGGCCATGGCGTGCTTCACGGCCTCGGCTCGCGCCCCTCCGAGGTCGAGGTGCGCGGCGTTCCCGCCATGCCGGTAGCTCACGGGGAACGACTCGTCGGGCACGAACCATCGGAACAACGTCTCGGACAGCACCCAGCTGAGGAGCGCCGCGTAGGCGACGTTCGACGGGTAGTCCGCCGCGAGATACAGGCGCGAGAGCGCGACCAGCACCACCACGATCCAGGCGGCGATCATCGCGCGCTTCCTTGCCCGGCCGGCCGGGGCCAGGACGAACGGCATCGCGAACATCGTGATCGCGAAGGCGGTCATCGGCCATGACGGGAAGCGGAAGTCCGTCGCGTCGATCAGGGGAGCGACGTCTCCGGGTGGGCGCTGCACATCGAGGAAGGTCAGCACCAGCCAGTCACTGACCACGAACGTGGCGAGCGCCACCACCAGGTGGCGGAAGCGCTTGGTCACGACCAACACGCCCGCCAACACGACCCGGAGGATCTGGACGGCGCCGAACGTGGTGAGCACGGCGATCAGCTTGGCGAAGTCGGTGAGGACAGGCGTACGGATGTCCTCGAAGGCACGGAGGACCGCATCGCCGAACGCGTGCGGCTGGTCGGAGTTGGCGACCCAGAGCTCGATCGCGACGCCGAGCAGCACCACGCCCACCAGCGCCCACCACCACCGGGCCGAACCCGACGGGCGCGGGAGTGGCGGTGGCTCGCCCGAGGGCCGACGCTGGCGATGCACGCGCCCGGCGGACGAGGGCGCGGTCGAGGTCGTGGCCTGCCGTTCCATCAGGCGGGAGCCTAGCGGAGTGGCGCCCGGCGAGTGGGTCCCGCGCACGGTGCGGAGGTCCTTCCGGTCGGGGCGCGCTATCCTCACCCGATGACCGAGCCTGCCGCCGCCGTTGCGGAGGAGTCGACGGCCGACGGAACCGCCAACGCCGCGAAGAAGCACTCGCCGGCCAGGCGGATCGTGTCGGGCGTCATCTCCCTCCTCATCGTCGGGGGCATCTTCTTCTTCGCGATCCCGAAGGTCGCCGACTATTCCGCGGTCTGGAAGGCGTTCGAGTCGCTCACCGGACTGGAGCTGCTCTCCCTGATCGCGGCCACGGTCTTCAACCTGTTCACCTACTGGTGGGCGAACATGGCCGCCCTCCCTGGCCTGAGGCTGAGCCGGGCGGCGGTGCTCACGCAGACCACGACGTCGGTTGCGAACACGCTGCCGGGGGGCGGGGCGATCGCGGTCGGCCTCACGTACACGATCCTCAAATCGTGGGGGTTCACGGGCACGGACGTCGCGCTGTACGTCGGCGTGACGGGGATCTGGAACATCTTCGTGAAGCTCGCGCTGCCGGTGATCTCGCTCGTCTTCCTCGTGATCGCCGGGGAGAGTGGGTCCGCCTACGTGGTCGCGGCGGTCGTCGGGGTGATCGTGCTGGCGATCGCGGTCGGCCTGCTCTCGGCGCTCTTCGTGAGCGAGCGTTTCGCCCGTCGTATCGGCGATGGGTTCGGCCGGATCCTCTCGTTCTTCCTGAAGCTGTTCGGGAAGCCGGCGAGGACCGACTCGGGCGATCGGGCGGTCATGTTCCGGGCCGACACGATCGGGCTGGTGGAGCGTCGTTGGGTGCGTCTGACGCTCACGACGATCCTGAGCCAGGTCGCCCTCTACTTGGTGTTGCTGCTCTCCCTGCGGAATATGGGGGTGTCCGAGCAGGACGTGAGCGCCGCCCAGGTGTTCGCGGTGTTCTCGTTCAGCCGGCTGCTCACCGCCGTGCCGATCACCCCGGGAGGGGTCGGGGTGATCGACCTCGGCTACATCGGTGGTCTCGCCGCCGCGGCGCCGGATGGCGAGAAGGCGGCCATCGTCGCCGCGGTGTTGATGTTCCGTGCCTTGACCTACGGCATCCAGATCCCGCTCGGGGCGTTCACCTACCTGATCTGGAAGGCCAAGAAGGACTGGCGGCGGGAGTCACCGAGCGACGCAGAGCAGCAGGCGTCTCCGGCCTAGGCCCCGAGGCATCAGGACAGCCGGGGGTCGAGCGGGTCGCCGGGCGGCGTCGGCGGCCGTGGGATCACACCTCGAGCACTGAGAGCGTTCGTCACCTCGGTCACGAGGGCTGCGGAGCCGATCGCGATGCCGGTGCCGAGCAGCACGCCGGTCACCACGTCGGAGAACCAGTGCGCCGACAGGTAGACCCGTGACAGCGCCATCACGAACGTGAACCCGACCGCGAGCAGCTCCCATTTGCGGCGCCGCTGCCCGGGTGGGAAGAACACCAGCACCAGGGAGACGGCGAGCGCGGCGCCGGCCACGGCATGCCCCGACGGGAACGAGAACCCGTTCGTCTCCACGAGGGGGTCAGGCGGACGCCCCCGGTGGAAGAAGATCTTCAGCCACGTGAGCACCGCCTCCGACGCGACCCACGCGAGCACGAAGGTCGAGAACGCCACCCATCGCCGCCGGAAGAGCAGCCACGTCGCGACCACGATGCGGAGGGGGATCGTGACGAGGCCGCCGCCCACGATGCTCAGGAACGTGAAGAACCCAGTGAGCACGCCGACACGCACGTCGTCTGCCCAGCGCTCGACCGTGGCGTCGAACTCGCCGATGAACGACACCGTGGTCAACGGCGCCAGCTCCTCGGGATGGCGCCCCACCGCGACGAGCATGAAGGCGAGGCACGCGAGCAGGCCGAGGGAGAAGCGGAAGGCTCGTCGGTGATCGGTCAGCATCGTCGGCGAGACTAGCCTGCGCACGGTGGCGCCCCGGCCCCGCAGACCGTGAGGTCGAGATCGCGACGGACCTCGGACACGATCGTTGCCCGCGGCAGCGTCGACACGGCGCGATCGGCCTCGATCACGAGGGCGGGTTCAGAGCCCTGAGCGAAGCGGTAGCGATACACGATGCACCCGCCGTCGAAGAGGAGCATCCGCGATCCGACGAACGGATCGAGACTCTCGGGCAACTGGTACGTCCGCATGCCGATCTCGTCGGGTGCCGGGGGGACCTCCACGGCCTCGCTGACGTCACAGCTCGCCATCAGCGCGATCTCGACGGCGTGGACCCCGGCTCGGTCGTGGTCGAGCCAGAGCGTGGTCCCGCTGTCGCGTATGAGCGACCCGGCGAACCGCCATCCGATCGGGAGCTCGGCGATGCAGGGGATCCGGGTGGCCGAGGGCACCGACTGAGCCTCCAGGACGAGGATCGAGCCGTCGAGGTGGGCGCAGACCGGCTGTTGCGGGATGTCCGCCGAACACGCGATCGCTCCCGACATCAGCGTGATCGAGAGCGCGATCGTGGGCCACCTCACGCGAACACCGTCCAGTTCGACACCAACAACCCGAGCACGATGAACGCCACGAGCACCACCCCGATCGTGAGCAGGATGCGCCGGACGCTCCATCGTTGGATCTTCATCGGCTCCCGTTCGGGCGCGAGCGCCTGGAACTCGGCCAGCAGGTCGCGGCCGTCCTCCTTCATCATCGTGCGTAGCTGGGTGGGGCTCGCCACGCCTCGGGTCGCGGAGAATGCCTCCGCGATCTCCTCCGGAGTGAACAAGCGCAAGGCGTGCTCGTACACGCGTTGCGCGTCGGAGCGCAGGCCGAGGACCATCATCATGTTCGCGAGGTCGACGGCCTGACGCCAGGGGGAGGGCCGTACCTGCACGAAGAAGACGTCGATCAGCTTCAGGTCTCCGCCGAGCACCATGAGGTTGGCGGGCTTGATGTCACGGTGGGCCAGACCCTCGTCCCACATCTCGCGCACGAGCCGCAGTCCTTGGTCGATCACGCGGTCGTCGACCTCCGCCTCGCCGATCTCGACGGCACCGACGAAGAACTCCATCACGATCATGTACTCGCGTTCGGGGGTGATCTCGACGACGCCGTACGGGCGCGGCACGGGCAGGTCGAGATCCTCCATCAGCCTGAGCGTGTAGTCCTCGTACTCCACGAACCGGCGCACCGTCTGGAACGGGGTCTCGTCCTCGAGCTTGCCGTACAAGATCGTGCGTCCGAGCTTGTACCAGCGATCGGCGCGGACGTGGTTCTTCGCGTACAGCTTCGCGAACAGCACCCGCTCCGTGCCGGAGCCTTCCTCGCGTACTCGCAATCGCAAGGGCGTTGAGCCGCCAGACCCTTCCAACCCCACGGGTTCCACGTCGAGCACGCGGTAGCCGAGCTGATCGCGGACGGCGGTGGCGATCGCTTCACCCCGTCGGCCTCCGACGTCGAGATGCGCCGACTTCCCGCGTCGATAGGTCACCGGGAAGACGTCGTTCGGCGCGAACCAGCGGAACGCAGTGAGCCCGATCGCGACCCCCAGCACGGCGCCGAAGATCGCGTCGGTGGGGTGGTCGACCGCGAGGTAGACCCGAGCGATGCCGACGACCAGGAGCACGCCTCCGGTGGCCCACTTCGAGGCCTCTCGCCACCGTCCGTGCGGGATCAACGAGTACGTGATGCCGACCAGGGTGACGGCGAGGCCGGCGAGCTGCCTCGACGGCATCCCGAAGTCCTGCCACGGCCCGATCGTGATCACGTCGAGCGGCCGCGGCCGGTGGATCGCCAGTGTCAGCCCGTACGTCACGAAGGCCTCGACGATCAGGGCGCCGATGAACACGAGCAGGTGACGCCACCGGCGGACCACGATCAGCGTCGCGATCGTGCCCCATCGCAGGATGCGGATCGCCCACCGGGACGTGAGGAGGGCGATCATCTCCATGACGTCGGTGAGAGGCTCAGCGCGCCACGAGGCGAACCATCGCAGCACCGCCGTGTCGACCCGCTCGAAGAGGCGTTCTGACGGCTCGAACAGCACGATGCCGATCACCGTGGCCAGGAAGTAGGCAGCCATGAACAGCCAGAACTTCCCGCTCTTCCCGAGCTCCCGCGGCAGTGGCGGCGCCTCGCCCGAGGGGCGCCGCCGCACGTCGGGACCGAGCTGGCGTCGTCGATGCTCGTGGGTGGTCTCGGTCGTCCGCTCGGCGGCGTCCATCTCGTTCCTCTTCCCTCGTCCGCGCGATGCTACCCGGAGGCGTTCCCGAGGTGGTGCTCGTCCAACCATCTGGCCGCCGCCACGGCCGGAGCGACGCCCGAGCTGACGAGGGCGTTGAGCGATCGGAGCTCGGTGGTGGTCAGCTCGGCCGACACCGCGTCGATCGCCTCGGTCAGTTCGGGGCCGAAGCGTTCCACGGCGTCACGTCGCACGAGCGGCGTCACGTTCTCCGCAGGCTGTAGGCGCCGATCGTCCTGCAGCAGCACGAGCCCGTGCTCCGCGAGGCTTCCGTCGCTCGTGAACAGCACCCCGACGTCCACCGTCCCCTGCTGGACCGCAGCAGCCGTGATCGGTCCGCCCGCGTCGAGGGGTAGGAACGACGCGAACTCCAGGCCGTAGGTCTGGGTGAGGCCGAGCAGGCAGAGGTCTCGCTCGGGGCACTCAGGCGGTCCTCCGAGCGTCATTGCGGAGGCGACCTTTCGCAGGTCGCTCACCGTTCGCAGCGCATGCTCCGTCGCGGTCTCGGTCGTGACCACGAGGCCGTTCCTGCTCTGGGCGGGAGCCGGGTCGAGAACTTCGATGTCGCGGGAGCCGAGCGAGACGCGCAGCGTCGCCAGCGACGAGTCCGGGTCGACCGAGGGCCGACCCCCCAAGAACGCGACCGCGCTTCCGGCGTACTCGGGCACGATCTCGATCAATCCCCGCTCGAGCGCCGGCAGCACGACCTCTCGTGCTCCGACGCGGCGGAGGTGTCGGACCTCGAAGCCCTGGGCTCGCAGCGCGCCGGCGTAGACCTCGGCGATCGTCTCGCTCTCGTCGAAGTCGAAGGACGCGATCGTGATCGCATCGTCCTCGAGCGTGTGGTCCACCGGTGTCGCCGGCCCACATGCGGCGATCGACGCCGTGATCATGACCAGCAGCACACCCATCGTCCTCGCGCCCATGCCGAGAACCGTACTCCAGCGACGGGCCGGGGGGTCGCGCCCGGGTGTCGCGTGGGACAGGCACAGGGGGACGTCGGCTAGGCTCTCGCGCGATGCAGGTCGTGCATGGGTTCGATGCGTTGCCGCTGCTGGAGGCACCCTCGGTCGTGACCGTCGGCTTCTTCGACGGCGTCCACCTCGGGCACCGGTCGGTGATCGACACCACGGTCGCTCGGGCCCGCGACCGCGGCATCGGTTCGATCGGCATCACCTTCGACCGCCACCCTCGCGAGATCCTGACCCCGGGCAACGAACCTCGTCTGCTGACCACGGTCGATCGAAAGGCGGCGCTCATCGGAGCGAGTGGGCTCGATGTTCTTCTGGTGCTCGAGTTCACCCCGGAGTTCTCGCACATCCTCGCGGAGGACTTCGTCCGCACCGTGCTCGTCGACGGCGTGCACGCACGGCACGCGGCGATGGGTGCGAACTTCACGTTCGGCTACAAGGCAGCGGGCACGGTCGCGATGCTGTCCGAGATGGGGGCCCGGTACGGCTTGACCGCCGAGGGGGTGCCGCTGTTCGAGCTCCATGGACGCACGGTATCGTCATCGTCGATCCGCGACGCCCTGGCCGCGGGCGAACTGACGTGGCCGGCCGAGGCGCTCGGGCGGCGCTTCGTGCTCGACGGCGAGGTGATCTCGGGGCACGGTCGCGGCAAGGGGCTCGGCTTCCCGACGGCGAACCTGCGGACCTGGCCGCGCCTGATGCTGCCGGGGCAGGGGATCTACGCGGGCGTGGCCGAACTCAGAGGTCGCCGGTACCGGGCCGCGATCGACGTCGGCACGAACCCCACGTTCGGCGTGGAGCCGCTGCACGTCGAAGCTTTCCTGCTCGATTTCGAGGGTGACGAGCTCCGCGGGGAGCCGCTCGCGATCGAGTTCTGGGAGCGTCTGCGCGACGAGATCCAGTACGAGTCGATCGACGAGCTGATCGCGGCGATCGCCGACGACGTCGAACGCACGCGGGCGATCGTGCACGACGATCAGCTCGACCGGTGACCGTCGCGGGGTCGGCGACCCGCCCGATCCTCCCGCAGCAGGCGCCACGCGAGCCGCATCATGTAGGCCAACGGGATCGTGATGCCGACCCGCTGCACGATGCCGTTGCCCGGGCGCACCACGTCCCGGGCGAAGTACGACATCACCCCGCTCGAGCCGATCGCCGCTCCCGCAGCCGGCAGGGCCAGGTCCCGCAGTTCGGGTTCGCGGCGCAGGCGAGCCGCGAGTGACAGGAGTCCGGCCGTCGCGCAGACGTGTCCGATCACCGAGGCGAGGTCGTGGGCGTCGTTCATCCACGACTGGCGTCCGATGGGCTCGCCCGGCATCGGCCAGTTCGACATGCGGTCGCGACGCATGCCCCCGGCGGCGCAGATCGCGAGCCCCGATGCGCCCAGCAGCGTGGGCCCGTTCCCGGCGTCACCGAGCCGACGTTCGAGCGAGGCCGCGAATCCGATCGCGCCGATGCCGAGCGCCCAGAAGCCTGCGGTCATGACGAACGGCGCGCTGGCGTCGGGGGCCGCGAGGCCGCTGATGTGCTCGTTCGCGGGCGAGTAGCTGGGCTGGCGGCGACTCGCGCCGATCCACGCGGTCGTGAACAACACGGGGCCGACCAGGCCGCACGCCTGGAGCAGGCGGTCACCGAGGGGAGGCATCGTCGCCATGGTAGTCACGGCCGGTCGGGCGTGGCCGTCCTGGGCCCGGACCGGATCGTGGGAGGATCCGCTCGTGCGGGTACGTGACCTGGTGATGCGCTCGATCGCTCGGCTCGCCGCCCTCGGGTGGTTCCGCTCGGTCGAGACGAGCGGGCTCGAGCGGGTGCCGTCACGCGGGCCGGTGCTCGTGGTCGCCAACCACGACGGGGGGTTCGTCGACCCCGTGCTGCTCGCCGCGACGCTCCCGCGGTTCCCGCGCTTCCTGGCGATGGCCGGCCTGTGGCGCACGGCGGCGAGGCCGTTCCTGTGGCTCGCGGGGGCGATCCCGGTCGTCCGCGCTTCCGACGGCGCGACATCGGCCAACGTGCGGGCGTTCGCCGCCTGCCACGACGTCCTCGCCGGCGACGGCGCGGTCGCGATCTTCCCCGAGGGACGGGCGAGCGACGAGGTACGGCTGCTGCCCGTGAAGACGGGGGCCGCCCGCATCGCGCTCGGCTCGCGCGCCGCCGGGGCCGAGGGTCTGCGGGTCGTGCCGGTCGGGCTGATCTACGAGAACAAGTCCACCGCGCGGGCGCGCGTCTACGTCCGCGTCGGCCTGCCGATCGACCTCGACACCGAGCTCAGGACCCTCGTGCCGCCGGGGGGCGACGCCGAGGACGACGATCGCGAGACGGTGGGCGCGCTCACCGCGGTGATCCGCGATCGACTCGCCGCCGTTGCCCTCGACTTCGACAGCGCGGCGCAGATGTCGTCGCTCGGGCTCGCCGCCACGATCGCCCTGCGGCCCCTCGACGCCGACCCCGGGTGGCGGCCCGCGTTCTCGGCCCGTGAGGATCTCACCACCCGGCTGGGCGATGCACCCGAGGCGCAGCAGGCAGCGGTCCGTGACGCCGCCGACGCCTATCGAGCTGCGCTGGAAGCGAACGCGATCTCCGATGCCGCGGTCGCCACCGACCCTCGACGGCACCGACGGGTGCACCTTGCGGGGTTGCTGGCCGCGGCGCTGCTCGCCGTGCCGGCCGTGGTGGGCGCGGTCGTCAACGCGGTGCCGGGAACCCTCTCCTGGCTCTCGGGGCGGCGTCCGATGGCGCCGGTGACCCGGGCGACCGTGAAGTTCTTGGTCGCGATCGTCTGCTTCCCGCTGACCTGGCTCATCGTCCGCTACCTGCCACCCGTGCGCGACACGGCGCACCCATGGTGGGTGACGGCGGTGATCGGCCCTGCCTGCGGCCTCGCGGCGGCGTGGCTGGGAGCGCGGCTGCGGCGCGCCCGGCGGGCCCGCGTCAACCTCCGGAGGCTCGCCGGCGTCGGCCCATCCCTCGACGACCTGCGTGCCCGACGCGACCGCCTCGTGGAGGCCGTGGGCGCCGTCACGGCCGAGGATCGGTTCGGTCAGGCCGGTGTTCCCGCTGGTAGGCTTGGTGACTGACCATGACGTTGACCAAGGAATCGAAGTCCCAGATCATCGCCGAGTACGCGCGGTCCGACGGCGATACCGGCTCGGCCGAGGTGCAGATCGCGGTGCTGACGACCCGCATCGCCGAGTTGACTGAGCATCTCAAGACCCACAAGCACGACCACGCGTCCCGCCGCGGCCTGCTTAAGATGGTCGGCCGTCGCCGCCGCCTCCTCGACTACCTCCGCAACGAGGACATCGAGCGGTACCGCGACGTGATCGCGCGTCTGGGCCTTCGCCGCTGAGGCTCGCGCAGCCGTTTCCGGCGCGGTTTCGCGTCGCCGGACGGCACGAAGGAGTGATGCGAACGACCCAACGACCCGCCGGAGGCGGGATCCAGGTCGGTAATCAGTAGCGAGCCTCCGGACGGCTCCACGGCTTCGGCCGGGCGCCCGGCGGCCCACCACTGAGGATCGGCCGACCCGCCTCCTTCCGTACCGCGCACGCCCGATGCGTGCGCCACACCAAGGAGGAAGGCCACATGGCCACCATCACCAAGTCCCACGCGTTCGGCGACCGGGACATCACGCTCGAGACCGGCCGCATGGCCAAGCTCGCCGACGGCGCCGTCGCCGTCACCTACGGCGAGACCCAGGTCCTCGCCACCTGCGTCAGCAGCAACCCTCGCGAGGGCATCGACTTCTTCCCGCTCACGATCGATGTGGAAGAGCGCATGTACGCCGCGGGCAAGATCCCCGGCAGCTTCTTCCGCCGCGAGGGCCGGCCATCGGAGACCGCGATCCTGACCTGTCGGCTGATCGACCGCCCGCTGCGGCCGACGTTCAAGGACGGGTTCCGCGACGAGGTGCAGGTGATCATCACCGTGCTGGGAGTCGACGGGGAGAACCCGTACGACATCCCCGCGATGAACGCCGCCTCGGTCGCCACATGCCTTGCCGGCCTGCCGTTCGACGGCCCGGTCGCCTCGGTGCGTATGGGCCTGATCGACGGGCAGTGGGTCGTGAACCCCACGTTCCAGCAGGTCGAGGAGGCGACGTTCGACGTGGTCGTCGCCGGCCGCAAGAACGACGCCGGTGAGATCGACGTGCTGATGATCGAGGGCGAGGCGCCCGACAACACCTGGGACCTGCTCGCGGGAGGCGCCGCCGCACCGACCGAGGAGACCGTCGCCGAGGGGCTCGAGGCGGCGAAGCGCGCGATCGATGAGCAGATCGGCTTCCAGCAGGCGTTCGTCGACGAAGCCGGGGTCACCGAGCAGGAGTGGACCCCGCGTCCGCTCTACGGCGACGACGTCTACGAGATCGTCTCGTCCTTCGCGGCCGACCGTCTCGGCGAGGCGATCGTGCCCGACAAGGCCGAGCGCGAGGAGAAGCTCGACGCGCTGAAGGCGGAGGCGAAGGAGCACCTCGCCGTCCGGCTGGGCGAGGACGGGATCGACCGGCTCGGGGAGTTCGGGGCCGCGTGGAAGCAGGTGCAGAAGAAGGTGATGCGGGCCCGCGTGATCAAGGAGGGCATCCGCCTCGACGGCCGCACGCCCACCGAGATCAGGCCGCTGTCCGCAGAGGTCGGTGTGCTCAAGCGCGCGCACGGCTCGGCACTGTTCAGCCGCGGCGACACGCAGGTGCTGAACATCACGACCCTCGGCATGCTCCGCATGACGCAGATGATCGACACGCTCGACCTCGAGGACACGAAGCGGTACATGCACCACTACAACTTCCCGCCGTTCTCGACCGGCGAGACGGGCCGCGTCGGCTCGCCACGCCGCCGAGAGATCGGTCACGGCGCGCTCGCCGAACGCGCTCTGATCCCGGTGGTGCCGCACGAGGACGAGTTCCCTTACGCGCTGCGGCTCGTGAGCGACGTGCTGAGCTCGAACGGCTCCACGTCGATGGCGAGCGTCTGCGGTTCGACGCTCTCGTTGATGGACGCTGGCGTGCCGATCAAGGCGCCGGTCGCGGGCATCGCGATGGGCATGATCGCCGACGACGGCGCGTTCGTGACCCTCACCGACATCCTGGGCGCCGAGGATGCGCTCGGCGACATGGACTTCAAGGTCGCCGGCACGCGCGAGTTCGTCACCGCGATCCAGCTCGATATGAAGGTCACGGGGCTCCCCGGCTCCGTGCTGGCCGATGCGCTGAAGCAGGCGCGCGAGGCCCGCTTCCAGATCCTCGACGTGATGGAGGCCGCGATCCCCGCCCCGCGCGAGGAGGTCAACGCGAAGGCGCCACGCATCATCTCGATCCAGATCCCGGTGGACAAGATCGGTGAGGTGATCGGCCCGAAGGGCAAGCGCATCAACGAGATCATCGCGATGACCGGCGCCGACATCGACATCCAGGACGACGGCACGGTGCTGATCGGCTCCACGCTCGGCGCCGAGGGCGCCGACGAGGCGTCGCGCATGATCGACGAGATCGCGAACCCGCGCCCGGTGCTCGTGGGCGAGCAGTACGAGGGCACCGTGGTGAAGACCACCACGTTCGGCGCCTTCGTGAACCTCGTGCCCGGACGCGACGGGCTCGTGCACATCTCGAAGCTCGGCAAGGGCAAGCGCCTCAGCAGCGTCGAGGAGGCCGTGAAGGAGGGTGAACACCTCACGGTGCTCGTGGAGGACATCGACTCCCAAGGCAAGATCAGCCTGAAGCCGGTCGGCGAGGAGTGGGCGATCCCCGAGGGTCAGGGAAAGGAATCGGGAAGCGACGCCGGCGGCGGTCGCGATCGCGGCAGCCGCGATCGCGGACGGGACCGGGGCGGCCGAGGCGGCGACCGCGGCGACCGCGGCGAGCGCCGGGGCCGGCGCTTCCGCGACGAGCAGGGAGCGGAGCGGAGCAACCCGCCCGCGGCCTCCGACGCGCCACCGGCCCCCGACGCGCCGGCAGGCGAGTAGCCGCCAGCCGGTCACTCCGATATGCCCATCGAACGGACCGAGTTCAGCTCGGGCCTGCGGGTCGTCACGGAGCGGATGCCAGGCGTCCGCTCCGTGTCGCTCGGCTTCTGGGTGCTCGCCGGATCGCGTGACGAGCGGCCGCGGATCAGCGGTTCCAGCCACTTCCTCGAGCACCTGCTGTTCAAGGGCACCGACCGGCGCACCGCGCTCGAGATCGCGGAGAACTTCGACGCCGTCGGGGGCGACGTGAACGCGTTCACCGCCCGTGAGTACACGTGCTACTACGCGCGGGTGCTCGACGGCGACCTCGAGATGGCCGTCGATCACCTGGCGGACATGGTCCAGCACTCGGTGATCAGGGCCGACGACCTCGATGCGGAGCGTCAGGTGATCCTCGAGGAGATCAACATGCACGAGGACTCACCCGAGGACGTCGTGCACGACCTGTACACGCAGACGCTGTGGCCCGAGCACCCACTCGGACGGCCGATCCTCGGCACGGTGGAGACGATCCTCGCCGCGAACCGCGCCTCCGTGCGACGGTTCTACGGACGCCACTATCTGCCCGGGAACCTCGTCGTCGCCGCGGCCGGGAACTTGCGCCACGACGACCTGATCCGCATGCTGAAGCAGCGCATGGACACCGGGCGGCGGCTATCCGCCCGGGATACGTCCGTCTGGAACCTGCGGGCACCGGGACGGACTCCGAAGCCGTCGGGCAAGCACCTCGTGAAGCGGCGCAAGACCGAGCAAGCGCACATCTGCCTCGGCACGAACGGGCTGGCGCGCAATGATCCCGATCGGTTCGCGTTCCTCGTCGTGAACACCGCCCTCGGCGGTGGCATGTCCTCGAGGCTGTTCCAGGAAGTGCGCGAGAAACGCGGCCTCGCCTACACGGTCTACAGCTATCACGCCCAGTACACGGAGGCGGGCCTCTTCTCCGCGTACGCGGGCACGACGCCGAGTCGCGCGCAGGAGGTCGTCTCGCTGCTCCGGCGTGAGCTCGAGATCGTACGCGACGGGGGGTTGACCGAGGAGGAGTTCGAGCGGGCGAAGGGACACGTGAAGGGTTCCATGGTGCTCTCCCTGGAGGATCCGGGCGGCCGCATGAGCCGGCTCGGGAAGTCCGAGATCGCCCACGGCGAGATCCTCTCCGTCGACCAGGCGCTCCGCCGCATCGACCACGTCACGCTCGACGATGCGCATCGTGTCGCCGAGCGGGTACTGTCGCAGCCGATGACGCTCACGGTGCTCGGCCCCTTCGTCGCCTCATCGTTCCGGGAGGTCATGGCGTGATCCGTGTCGGGGTCGTCGGCGCCACGGGCCGCATGGGTCGCGAGGTCTGCCGGGCCGTCGCGGCCGACCCCGACCTGGCTCTGGTGGCCGCCGTGTCGCACTCGGCACCGGGTGCATCGCTCGCCGACGCGATCGGGCTCGACGGCGAGGCGGGCGCTGTCGTGCTCGCCGAGCATCTCGATCGGGTCCGCGACGCGGGCCCCGATGTGCTCGTCGACTTCACGGCACCCGCGTACGCCTCGGATCACGTCGCCTGGGGTATCGCCAACGGCGTTCACGTCGTGGTCGGCACCACCGGGTTCGAGATCGACGAGGAGTGGCGTGAGGCGCCCGTGGGCGTCGTCGTCGCTCCGAACTTCGCGATCGGCGCCGTGCTGCTGATGCGCTTCGCCGAGCAGGCCGCCCGTCACCTCCCTTCCGCCGAGGTGATCGAGCTCCATCACGACGGGAAAGCCGACGCGCCGAGCGGCACGGCTCTGCTGACGGCCAGGCGCATCGGGGCCACACGGGCGGGCGGCACGACCGCGCGGGGCGGTGACGATGCGTTCCCCGGAGCGCGGGGCGCCGACGTCGGCGGCGTACGGGTGCACTCCGTGCGGCTGCCGGGGCTCGTCGCGCACCAGGAGGTGATCTTCGGCGGACAGGGGCAGACCTTGACGCTGCGTCACGACTCGACCGACCGAACGTCGTTCATGCCTGGCGTGCTACTCGCGATCAAGGCCGCTCCGACGAGACCGGGTCTCACGGAGGGGCTGGAGCCACTGCTGGAGCTCACGTGAGCAAGCGGCTGGCGGTGGTCGTCGCCCACCCCGACGACGACACCGACGCGTGTGCTGCCACCGTCGCTCGACACGCCGAGGACCCACGTTCACGCGACGAGCGGGGAGGCGGGCGAGATCTCCGATCCGACGCTCGTGACGAGGGCGACGCTCGGCGAGGCGGGGACCTCGACACGACGCCGAGGACCGGCGTATCGAAGTCGGCACGGGGCGAGCGCGGCGTGATCGCCTGGCCACAGTGGCGTCCGGGCGGCCCCGTGATCACCGACGTCTTCGAGGGGCTCGACTAACCCCCCACTCCCTGCACCACGAACGCGACCCCGATCGCGAGCAGCAGCACCGACAGCCCGGCCCTCGTCCACACGAGCGCCCGTTCGCCGAGCAGCGCCCGGCTGCCCGTGCCGACCAGGGCCGATCCGAAGTCGGTCAGCGAGACGCCGAGGGTCATCGCGACCGCGGTGAACAGCGCGACGTCGCGTCCACCGTGGGCGCTGGCCTCCGCCATCACCGCTGCCGCCGTGGTGGCGAAGAAGATCCAGGCGCCGGGGTTCACGATCACGAGGACGACGCCGCGTGCGGAGGGCCCCAGACGGGAGCCGGTCGGCTCGACGGTGGGCGCGCCGACCGACTCGCGCCGCAGGCCGCGGAGCTCGTTCACCGCGAGGTAGACGAGGAAGCCCCCGCCGACGATGCGGAGGCCCCGGACGAGCTCCGGCGACGGTTCCACGGTCGAGAACCCCAACGCCAGCGTGACGAGCACGACGAACAGCATGCCGTTGGCGCCGAGCATCACCCGGAACCCCTGTCCGATCCCGTGGCGCGCCGTCTCGTTCAGGATCAGGAGCTGGACCGGCCCGGGCGCGGCGCCGAGGGCAGCGCCGAGCGCGAAGGCCGGCACGACGTGATCGCTCCAGGCGTTCACGGGCCGGCCCTACCCTGCCCGGGGTCCGTCGAGAAGCGCAGCTCCTCGACCGTGATCGAGCCGTCGGCGTCGCGGCGCACGAGGATCCCCTCGCACTCGCGGAACGGCGCCACCTCGGCGCCGGTGAGGCCGAACGCGGCGCGTTCCACCAGAGGGGTGTGGCTGATCGCGAGGCCCGTGCCGCCCTCGGGAAGCTGGTCGAGCAGGGCCAACACTCCGGCGGCCATGCCCTCCGGGCTGCCGCCGCTCGCATCGTGCCCTCCGAGCCCGGGCACCACGGCGTGGTCGGGGAGTTGCTGCATCGCCCCGCGCAGGAACCACGCGGCGGTCTCGGCCGCCCGTCCGGTGGGGGAGACGAAGACCCGGTCGTAGCTGCGAGTGGTGGCGCGGCCGATGTCTTCCGCCATGGCGCGCCCCTCGGCCGTCAGGGCATCGGCATGAGGATCGCGGCGTGCGTGTCGTCGAAGTTCGAGCTGTTCCACCGGCGATCGAGCCTCCTGAGGGTTCGCGTATCATGCCGCGCCGTGATCCCCCTGCGTCGCATCTCCCTGCCATTCCTCACACTCACGCTCGCCGTCGCCGTCGCGGCGTCGGCCTGCACCGGAGGCGACGACGGGGCGAGCGCCGTGCCATCCACGTCTTCGCCCGCAGGCGAGGGGGTGGTGAGCGAGGATACGGGCAACACCGAGTTCATCCCCGGGCGATTCATCTACCAGTTCAACAGCATCACGGCCCAGGCCACGTTCGAGGGCAACGTCGCGACGATGAACGTCCGCAACGGCACGGGAGCGGACCTCGGCGCGCCGGCCCTGTACGTGCTCGGTGCCGACGACCGGCGCTACGACGGGGTGGTCGACGGCGCGATCCCGATCGCCGAGGGTGAGCAGGTCACGCTGGAGTTCACGTTCCCCGACGCGGTGTCGCCGCAGACGATCGGGCTCGCGATCCTATCGTTCGGCGACGACAACGTGGGCGCGATGGCCCCGGTGCCGAGACCCAACGCCTGAGCCCCGCACGATCGTCGACGGTAGACTCGTTCCGACCCTGCCCGGAAGGACGTCCCCCCGATGCCCCGACCGATCCGCGTGGCGCTCGCAGTGTGGGTGTCGGCGAGCGTATTCGGAGTGCTCGCCTCCCCGGTCGTCGCGGGGGCCCGCGAGGATCCGGTCGTGCGGACCCGCATGACCGGATGGGAGTCGCGGGCGGGAGGGTTCCACATCTACCGATCCGGAGCCACCGCCCGGCTGCAGGTGGGTGTGTGGCCCGCCTTCCCACGCGAGACGGTGCGGGCTCGGCTCGAGTGGCGTCGTCAAGGGCGGGCGTGGCGCCTACTCGACCGATCGAGCGCCATCCTGAACCGCGACAGCCGAGCGCTGTTCGAGATGCGGGGTGTCCCGAGAGGGTATCGCTTCAGGATCAGGGTCCGGATCGAGCCGACGCAGGAACATCGGGCGGCGCGATCGGGCTGGTCGTACTTCCGGGCCAGCTGAGCGGCTCAGTCGTGGCTGGCCGGTTCACCCTCGCCGGCGGCCCGCCGAGCCAGTACGAACAGCAGGTCGCTCAGCCGGTTCAGGTAGCGACGGACCTCGGGGTTGACGGTTCGACCGGCCCGCTCGAGGGAGACCACCGCACGTTCGGCGCGGCGGATCGTGCTCCTGGCGATGTCGAGTGCCGCGCTCGGCGGGTCGGCGCCGGGCACGATGAAGACCTCGGGCAGGGGCCGCTCGGCCACGAGCTCGTCGATCCGCGACTCGAGGCGCAGGGTCATCCGTCCGGTCACGAGGGAGACGCCGGCCGTCAGCTTGGCCCGATGATCCGCGTTCGTCGCGAGATCGGCGCCGACGACGAACAGTTCCCGCTGCAGCGCGAGGATCTCCTCGGCCATCGACGTGTCGCCCGAGAGCGACCGCGCCAGCCCCAGCACGGCCACCGCCTCGTCGGTGGTGCCGTAGGCCTCGGTCACGAGGTCGTCCTTCGGCACGCGACCCCCGTAGAGGAGCCCGGTCGTGCCGTCGTCGCCGGTCTTCGTGTAGATGCGCGGCATGGCCCGCTAGCATAGGCGCATCGCTGCCGCCCCCCAGGCGGCGCCCGGCACGAGGAGAGGCTTCCGATGACCGGACACGCGGGCAGGTTCGGCTCGGTCGTGACCGCCATGGTCACGCCGTTCCGAGACAACGACCACGCGGTCGACCTCGACGGCGCGCAGCAGCTCGCGTCGTGGCTCGTCGACAACGGCACCGACGCGGTCGTCGCGGCCGGGTCTACGGGCGAGTCCCCCACGCTCAGCTTCAGGGAGAAGGCGGAGCTGTTCCGCGCTGTCGGCGAGGCGATCCGAGGGCGCGCCAAGCTGATCTGCGGGACGGGCACGTACTCGACCGCCGAGACGCTCGAGCTCACCGAGGCGGCCGAGGACGCCGGCGCCGACGGCCTGCTCGTGGTCACGCCCTACTACAACAAGCCGCCGCAGCGCGGCCTGATCGCGCACTTCGAACGCGTGGCCGACGCCACCGACCTGCCGATCATCGCCTACAACATCCCGGGCCGCACGGCGATCCGCATCGAGCACGACACGTTGCTCACGCTCGCCGAGCGCCCCAACATCGTGGCGGTCAAGGACTCGACCGGCGACTTCCAGGCGGCCTCGCGTTTGATCGCCGAGGCGCCGAGCGGCTTCGAGGTCTACTCGGGCGACGACTGGGCAGCGTTCGGGTACGCGTGCCTGGGTGCCGTCGGGGTCGTGAGCGTCGCGAGCCACCTCGTCGGCCCGCAGATCCATCAGATGCTCGAGCTGGTCGGCACGGGCGATGTGCCCGCCGCCCGCAAGATCCACGAGCAGCTCTCGCCGTTGTTCAACGCGCTCTTCATCACGTCGAACCCGATCCCGGTGAAGGCCGCCCTGAACATGCTCGGGCGCCCCGCCGGGGTGCCGCGGCTGCCGCTCGTTCCCGCGACGACCGAGGAACGGGCACGGGTCCGCGCAGCATTGGAGGACGCCGGTCTCCTCTAGCGCGAACCACTGTCGCGTCGTCTTCCTCGGCGGGGTCGGGGAGGTCGGCCGCAACATGGCATGTGTCGAGCTCGACGGGCGCATCTTGATCATCGACGTCGGCCTGTCCTTCCCGTCGGGCGACATGCCCGGCATCGACCTCGTGCTGCCCGACTTCGACTACGTGCGGAACAACGCCGGCCGTATCGACGCGATCGTGCTCACGCACGGACACGAGGACCACATCGGCGCGCTGCCGTACCTGCTGCGCGAGATCGCCGAGGTGCCCGTCTACGGGACACCCTTCACGCTCGAGCTCCTAAAAGGCAAGCTCGAGGAGCATCAAGTGAGCGACCGATGCGAGCTGCGCACCGCGGTGCCCGGCGAGGGGGCGAGTATCGGCTCGTTCACGATGCGGTTCCTGCGGGTCACGCACTCGATCCCCGACGGCATGGCCGTCGTCGTCGACACGCCGCACGGCGCGATTCTGCACACCGGCGACTTCAAGATCGACCAGACGCCGCTCGACGGCCGACCGACCGA
Source organism: Actinomycetota bacterium (assembly GCA_035697485.1). Classification (NCBI taxonomy): domain Bacteria; kingdom Bacillati; phylum Actinomycetota; species Actinomycetota bacterium. The sequence goes on along the minus strand of DASSCU010000051.1, from coordinate 39,084 downwards.
CCTGCACGGCCTCGCCGAGGAGGCGAGCGGCCGCGGCGTGCACCTCCTGCTGAGCGATTCCACGAACGCCGAGGAAGCCGGCTACACCGATAGCGAGCGCACGGTCGGCCCCGTGCTGCAGCGCATCGTCGAGCACGCTCCGGGGATCGTGGTGGCGGCCTGCTTCTCGAGCCACATCCACCGCGTACAGCAGATCGTGAACGCCGCGCGCGCGAACGAGCGCGTGGTTGCGTTCCTCGGGCGCTCGATGCTGAACTCCGTGGCGGCGGCACGCCGTCTCGGCTACCTGCAGATCGACGATCGAGACGTGATCGACATCGCCGAGGTCGCCGACCTCGATCCCGGCCGCGTCGTCGTGATCTGCACCGGCAGCCAAGGCGAGCCGTTCTCCGCGCTCTCTTTGATGGCGCAGCGCCAGCACAAGTGGGTGAAGCTCGACGAGGGCGATACCGTCGTGCTGTCGTCGTCGTTGATCCCCGGCAACGAGCCGGCGATCCACCGCGTGGTCGACGCCGTCTACCGCACGGGGGCGGACGTCTACCACATGCCCGCCGATCCTGTGCACGCGAGCGGCCACGCCGCGGCCGAGGAGCTGCGTCTGATGCTGTCGCTCGTGCGGCCGCGGTGGTTCATCCCGATCCACGGGGAGCGTCGTCACCTGCAGCACCACGCGCGACTGGCCGAGGAGGTCGGCATCCCGCGCGACCACATCGTGATCTGTGAGGACGGCGACATGGTCGAGGTGGGAAAGCGGGTCGAGATCGTCGACCGGGTGCAGGCGGGTATGACGTTCGTCGACGGCCTCGGCATCGGCGACGTGGGTGGCGAGGTCCTGCGTGACCGCCGCAAGCTGGCAGGCGACGGCGTGGTCGTGGTGGTGGTGACGGTCGACTCCCAGACAGGCGAGCTCGTCGGCGGTCCCGACATCGTGAACCGGGGCTTCGTCTACGAGGAAACCTCACAGGACATCCTCGACGAGGCGCGCGACCGCGTGATCGCCGCGATCGGCGAGACCGCCGACGCGCATGTCACGGACCCGTCGGCGCTGCAGCAGGACATCCGCCGCGCGCTCGGCCGCTACTTCAACGAGGTGACGCAGCGCAAGCCGGTGATCCTCCCCGTCGTCATGGAGGTGTGAACGGGGCTCCGGTCGTTGCTTGCAGCGGGCCGATTTCCCGTCAGACTGACATCCTCATGGCGACGAAGACTTCCCCGTCGCGGCGTTCGTCGTCGCGTGTGTTCAGCCGTCCTGCCGGCAAGAAGACGTCGGCGAAGCGCCCTTCCGGGAGGAAGCCGGCCCCGAAGAAGAAGCCGCAGCGGGCCCCCGCGACCCAGATCCTCTCGCCGTTCGCGAGGGACACGCTGGGCATCGGGCTCATGGTCCTCGCCGGCCTCGCGGTGCTGTCCGTGTGGTTCGACGCCGCCGGGCCGATGGGCGACGCGTTCTCGCGCCTCCTGCACACGGGCTTCGGGCTCGCGGCCGTGCTGTTCCCGCTCGTCGGGCTCGGGTGGGGCATCGCGCTGCTGCGCGACCGCTCACCCGAGGAGCGCATGCGCATGCTCATCGGGTTCGTAATCATGGGGCTCGGCGTGCTCGGCCTCGTGTCGATCGTCCGCGGCAACCCCGGGGTGTTCGCTCCCGCCGTCGACACGAAGGTCCGCGGCGCCGGCGTGACGCAGGGCTTCTCGGACGCCGCCGGATTCTTCGGCACGCTGGGCGCCTCTCCGCTCTCGAAGGTGATGTCGCCTGCGGGTGCGGCCCTCGTCGACCTGGGCCTCGCCGTGATCGGCACGCTGATCATGACGGGCACCTCGTTCGCCGAGCTCGGGCGGAAGGTCGCACGGGCCCGGGCGTCACTCGCCGAGAGGTACGAGGCGAAGCGCGCCGACGAGCAGGCGAAGGCGGAGGCGAAGCTCGAGAAGCAGCGCCTGAAGGACGAGCGCGCCATGGAGAAAGCCGAGAAGGGGTCCAAGGCGAAGCTGACGGAGCGGCTCGGACTCACCGAGCCGGTGGTCGTGCTGCCGGAATCAGAGGCGCTCGGAACCCTCGATCTGCCGCCGGATGCGGCCGACGAGGCTTCCGGGTCCACGTCGGCGCCCACGAAGGCTCGCGGTCGCACGATCACGACGGCCGACGGGCCGTACCGGCTTCCGCCGCTCGACCTGTTGCGGACCGCGCCACCGTCGACGAACGACGGCGTGCACGAGAAGGACATCATGGAGGCGCTCGGACACACGCTCTCGACGTTCGGCGTCGACGCCAGGGTGACCGCCGCCCATCGGGGGCCTACGGTGACGATGTACGAGGTGGCCGTCGCGTCGGGCACCAAGGTCAACAAGGTGCTGAACCTCTCGAGCGACATCGCCTACGCGCTCGCGACGCCCGACGTGCGCATCATCGCCCCGATCCCCGGCAAGTCCGCGATCGGCATCGAGGTGCCGAACCGTCACCGCGACTTCGTGATGCTCGGGGATATCCTGCGCTCCAGGGCTGCCAAGCAGGCCACCCATCCCCTGCAGGTCGCCCTCGGGAAGGACATCCACGGCGAGGCCCAGATGGTGAACCTCGCGACGATGCCGCACGTGCTGATCGCCGGGGCGACCGGCGCCGGCAAGTCGAGCCTCGTGAACAGCTTCGTCACGTCGATCCTGATGCGCACGAGCCCCGACGACGTGCGACTGGTGCTCATCGACCCCAAGCGAGTGGAGCTCAGCCACTTCGCCGAGGTGCCGCACCTGCTGAGCCCGGTGATCGTGCACCCGAAGCGGGCCACCGAGGCGCTCGAGTGGATCGTTCGCGAGATGGAGATGCGCTACGAGATGCTCGCGACGGTCGGCGTGCGCGACATCGACGGCTACGAGGAGGGCCTGCGTGAAGGCACGCTGCGCCTGCCGGTCGGACGGGAGCACGACTACCGGCACATGAGCTACATCGTCGTCGTGATCGACGAGTTGGCCGACCTGATGATGGTGGCGCCCCGAGCGGTCGAGGACGCGATCTGTCGCATCGCGCAGATGGCCCGCGCGGTGGGCATCCACCTCGTCGTCGCCACCCAGCGCCCGAGCGTCGACGTCGTCACCGGGCTGATCAAGGCGAACATCCCGAGCCGCATCGCCCTCATGACCTCGAGCCAGGCGGATTCACGCGTCGTGCTCGACCAGAACGGCGCCGAGAAGCTCGTCGGGCACGGCGACATGCTCTTCGCGCCCGCCAACGCCTCGAAGCCGACGCGGCTGCAGGGCGCGTGGGTCACCGAGGCCGAGATCCAGGGCATCTCGGAGTTCATCCGTGCCCAGCGTGAGGTCGTCTACGAGCAGCACGTCGAGGGGCTCGGGATCCCGCCGACCGAGGCCGAGCTCTCCGCCGGGACGAGCGGCGCGGGGGACAGCGACGACGATCTGCTGAGCCAGGCCGCCGAGTTGATCATCCGTTCTCAGCTGGGGTCCACCAGCATGCTGCAGCGCAAGCTGAAGGTCGGGTTCGCTCGTGCCGGGCGCATCATGGATCTCTTGGAAGAGCAGGGCATCGTGGGTCCGAGCCAGGGATCGAAGGCCCGCGACGTGCTCGTGACATGGGACGAGTGGGAGGAGCGTCGCGGCGCCTGAGGCGGTCACGGAAGGAGGTGGAGCGGGCATGTCCTTCCTGATGCGAGCGTCAACGGTCGCCCTCGCCCTGGTGATCGGCTCGGTCGCGGCCTGTGCCGATGCGCCGCGTTCCGGTCGGCTCTCCGACGACGGCGCCGTCGAGACTCCATCGGTCGCCGTGATCGAGTGCCTGGCCGACGGCTCGACCTCGGTGCGGACGCCCCAGGTGCTGGTGCGATCCGACGGTGTTCACGTCAAGGTCGTGAGCCATCTCGACGAGCCTGCGAGCATCAACGGCTGGGGTTTCGACGTCGAGCCGGGCACCACCCGACACGTCTCCGGCACCGCTCCGGGAACGATCGAGACCGCCTGCTGGAGGTACAGCGCACACGACTCCGGCACCGAACCTCTGACGCACTCGATCGACGTGCTGGATCCGGACGGCTCGTACTTCGAGGGGGAGGTGACGTGCGACGGCAACGCGATGAGCTGGATCGCGGACTACGCCACCGCTCCAGACCGAGCCGTCGGTCGGGTCCCGCTCGACGTCGCCCGCGCCAGCCTGCGCGGATTGAGGGCTGACGACGAGGTCGGATACGCCGGCTACCCGGCGGCCGACGACCCCGGAGTCGTCGTCGTGCGCGACGGCGTCGTGGTCGCGTCGGTCGCGTTCGCGAGGTTCGACGGCGAGTGGTCCTCGCCCGGCGGGACGATCTGCGAGGACGCCGACATCCACGTCGCTGGGGGCTGACGAACCCTAGAGGGCGCCGACGCGCCGGGCGACCTGGAACAGCGTGTCGGCGTGCTGTTGCGGGTCGATCATGAACCGCCCCGCCATGCCTACCTGGCCCTGCCAGTACGCGTAGATGCGCTCAGCGTGCCAGCCACGTTCGGCGCCGCTGCGGTAACTGCGGACGAGCTCGCTGCCGCTCCAGATCGCCGGGGGAGCGACGATGAAGCCGCCGCGGGTCCCGTCGATCGAGAGCCAGTAGGCACCGACCAGTCCCCACCGTCCGTCGTCGAGCTGGCCCGAGACCAACAGGAACTTGACCGGGCCCTCCGAGAGCGTGTCGGGCGCGGTGACGGGTTCGCGGATCGCCGAGAGCGGCGAGGACTTCCAGGTCGTGTCGTTCATGTCAGGCTCCATCAGCACGGGTTCCCTCCCCCTCGGAGCGCACACTAATCCCCCGAACGGGGCCGTCGCGCCCGGCGAAAGTCGGTGTTTTCCCGCTCGGGGGCCGTCGGAAGTCGGTAGTTCGGCGACCGGCGGCTTAGGCCGGGTCACGTACAGCAGCGGGCGCGTCGTCGGCGAGCTTCACCCACTGCTCGTGGTCCCGCCAGGCGCCCCGGATGAACAGGTACCGGGGCGAGAAACCCTCGCGACGGAATCCCGCGCCCCGGACGAGCGCGATCGAGGCCTCGTTCCCCGGCTGCACGTTCGCCTGCACGCGATGCAGCCCGAGGTCGTCGAACGCGTAGCGCAGCAGCAGCGGCATCGCCGCGCGCATGTAGCCCCGCCCGGCGAACGGCTCGAAGGCGTAGTAGCCGAGGAACGCGCTCCGGAACGGGTCCATGACGATCTGCGAAAGGTTCATCACCCCGGCGATCGAACCGTCGTCCGCGTCGCAGACCAGGAGGGAGCGGTCCGTCTCGGACCGGTTGCGCGTCAACAGCCGCTCGAACCAGGGCGCCGGGTCGCCGGGTTCCAGCCACGGGTCGTGGAGCTCGCTCGACGCCAGGAGGCGCTCGATGAACTCAGCACGGTCGGCCTCGACCGGCGGTCGCAGCAAGACCCTGGGGGTCATGCCTCCAGCGCCCGGGCCCTCGCCTCGGCGATCACACGCTCGGCCGACGCCCGGTCCTCGAAGCCCTCGGTGCTCACCTTGTGCCCTTCGAGGTCCTTGTAGACCTGGAAGAAGTGCTCGATCTCGTTCAGCAGGGTCATCGGCAGCCCCGCGAGATCGCCGACGTGCGACCAGATCGGGTCGCGGAACGGGACGCACAGGATCTTCTCGTCCTCGCCCTTCTCGTCGGTCATGCGGAACAACCCGATCGGTCGGACGTTGATGCGGCACCCCGGGAACGTCGGCTCGCCCACGAACACCAGGGCGTCGAGGGGATCGCCGTCGCCACCGAGGCTGCCGTCGATGAACCCGTAGTCGGCCGGGTACTGCATCGAGGTGAAGAGCATCCGGTCGAGCACGATCTCGCCGGTGTCGTGGTCCATCTCGTACTTGTTGCGTGACCCCTTCGGGATCTCCACGATCACCGTGAGGACGTCGTTGGTCATGCGGGGGAGTGTAACGGCGCTATCATCCCGAGGTTCCCATGGCCGGCACCTCGCTGCATCGACCCATCGGGGTCGGCCCGGCGCTCGAGAAGGCACGACGCATCCGCGGGCTCTCGCTCGACGAGGCTTCGCGCGACACGAGGCTCCGGGTCGACCAGCTCGCCGCACTCGAGATCGAGGATTTCGCGGCGCTGCCCAACGACGCCTTCGTCCGTGGCGCGCTGCGCACGTATGCCCAGTACCTGGGTGTCGATCCTGACAAGGTCCTCCGCGCCTACGGGCGCCACGCGGCCGAGCCCGTCGCCCCCGCGCCCCCCGAGGGGCTCGGGCGCATCGAGCGAGCGATCGCGGCGACGCGGATCCGCGACAACCAGCGGTTCCTGCTCCTCGGGGCGGCGACGCTCGTCCTCCTCCTGCTGTTGTTCGGGCTCGTCGCCCGTGACCGCGGCGCCCCTGCCCCGGCCGCGATCCCGACGAACGCACCGCCGACGGCGGGCGTGTCGTCGACGATCGATGCCGTGCTCGTCGCGCTGCGGCCCGTCGAGGTCACCGTGACGGTCGACGGCGCTCCCGAGACTCGCGACATGGAAGAGGGCGAGACCCTCTCCTTCTCGGCCGACGAGGAACTCGTGCTCACCGTCGCCGACGGAGGAGCGGTACAGGTGACGGTGGCCGGGCGAGACCTGGGAGCGCCCGGAGAGCCCGGGTCGGCGTGGACCGACACCTTCACGTTCGATGTGCGCCCCTCGGCCGACGCGACCACCGGATCGCCCGCGCCGTGAGCCGAGCGGTGCGTGTCGAGGTCGTCGGGGTGGGCACCGAGCTGCTGCTCGGCCAGATCGCGAACACCAACGCTCGCTGGATCGGTGAGCGGCTCGCGGAGATCGGTGCCGACGTGCTGTTCCATCAGGTGGTGGGGGACAACCTCGACCGCATCGTGTCGGTGCTGGAGTTCGCCGCGTCTCGAACCGACGTCGTGATCGCGACCGGCGGACTCGGGCCCACCGAGGACGACATCACCCGCGATGCGATCGCCCGGGTGATGGGTGTGCCGCTCGACCGTGATCCCGGCCTCGAGCGCTGGTTGCGCGAGCGGTTCGCAGGGTTCGGCGCTGGTTCGATGCCCGAGAACAACCTGCGCCAGGCCGACGTGCCTCGGGGGGCCCGCACGATCGAGAACGACCGTGGCTCTGCCCCTGGGCTCGTCGCCGACCTGTCGGGCGGCGTGCGGATCTACGCGCTGCCGGGGGTCCCGGCAGAGATGATCGCGATGATGCGGAGCACGGTGCTGCCGGAGCTCGGCGCCTCGATCGGGGCCGCCGTGGTGCGCTCCCGCACCTTGCGATGCGTGGGGATCGGGGAATCGAGGGTCGCCGAGATGCTGGCGGACCTCTTCCCGGCTTCGTCGAACCCGAGCCTCGCCTACCTGGCGTCAGCGGGCGAGGTCAAGGTGCGGCTCACGGCGAAGGCCGACACCGTGGAGCGGGCCGAGGCGATGATCGCCCCGCTCGCGACCGAGGTGCACCGGCGCCTCGGTGACCTCGTGTTCACGCTCGACGACGAGACGCTGGAAGAAGCGGTCTCGCGGCTCCTGCTGGCATCGGGGCGACGTCTCGCCTGTGCCGAGTCGCTCACGGGCGGCAGCGTCGGTGCTCGCGTGACCGCCGCCGATGGCGCATCGAAGGTCTTCGTCGGGTCGGCCGTCGTGTACACGGCCGAGGCGAAGCGGCGGGTGCTCGGCGTGTCGCGCGAGACGATCGAGGGCCCGGGGGTCGTCAGCCGCGAGTGCGCGCTCGAGATGGCGGCAGGGGCCAGGCGCCTGTACGGAGCCGACGTCGCCGTGTCGCTCACCGGTGCCGCGGGTCCCGATCCTCATGACGGGGCGGAGCCCGGAACGGTGTGGATCGGGCTCGACGCGGAAGGCGTCACCCACGCGCGCGGGTACGTGGCGTCGGGTGACCGGGCGCGGGTGCGTCGGTGGGCTGAGCAGGCCGCGCTCGACCTCGTGCGGCGCTTCCTCGAGGGTAGGTCGCTGCCCGAGGGCGACCGCATCATCTGACGGCGCGAGGCGGACGAGCGTGGCCAGGGATCGTGCGGCGAGGCCCGAGGCGAAGCCGCACCGGCTGTTCGTCGCCATCTCGATCCCCGTCGAGGCCGCGGACGCCGTCGGGGCCGCGATCGGTCCGTGGCGTGAGGCCTACCCCCGGGCTCGGTGGGTGCCCCGTGAGAACTGGCACGTCACGCTCGCGTTCTTGGGGTCGACCTATCCCCGGCTCATCCCGTGGGCGCAGGGGCAACTGGCCGATGTCGCGGCGCGGACGCCGCCGTTCGAGACACGTCTGCGCGGGCTCGGGGCGTTCCCTTCGGTCGGCCGCGCACGCGTGCTCTGGGCCGGGCTCGACGACGGGGCCGGGGAGATCGCGAAGCTGGCCGTCGCCGCGCGGGATTCCTTGGCCCGCGAGTTCCCGCCCGAAGCCAGGCCGTTCAGCGCGCACCTCACCGTTGCGAGGAGCGACCCCGCATTGGCCCTGCCCCCGTCGTTCGCGGAGACGTCCCTCGAGAGCGATCGGTTCGGGGTCGATGCGCTGCTGCTCATGAGGAGTCACGTCCGCCGGCCCGCACCCGTCTACGAGCGGGTGGCCTCGTTCGCGCTGGGAGGCGGTGAACGGCCGGGAGGATCTCCGGAGCCTGTCTGACCCGGGTGGTTGCATCCGAACAGGTGTTCGGGTACCCTGCCGGCCAGGCTGGGATCACAGAGGTGTAACTTATGTCAGACCCGCTCGCTAGCGTGCGCGTTCCAACAGGAGACGAGCTCGCACGGCACCTCCTCGCCGGTGGGCCGAGGGGCCAGAGGGCCAGGGAGAAGGAGGCCACGGTGGACCGCGAAAAGATGCTCGACGTCACGCTCCAGCAGATCGAGAAGCAGTTCGGCAAAGGCGCCGTCATGAAGCTCGGTGAGCACCCGGCGGGGGCGGGCGTGTCGGTGATCCCCACGGGCTCGCTCGCGCTCGACCTCGCGCTCGGCATCGGCGGTGTGCCGCGTGGGCGCATCATGGAGGTCTTCGGTCCCGAGGGCTCGGGCAAGACCACCGTCTGCCTCCACATCATCGCCGAGGCACAGGCCAACGGCGGCATCGCCGCCTTCATCGACGCCGAGCACGCGCTCGACCCGACCTACGCGCGAGAGTTGGGCGTGAACATCGACGAGCTGCTGGTCTCGCAACCCGACTCGGGTGAGCAGGCCCTCGAGATCGCCGACATGCTGGTGCGCTCGGCCGCCCTCGACCTCGTGGTCATCGACTCGGTCGCGGCGCTCGTCCCTCGCGCCGAGATCGAGGGGGAGATGGGCGACACCCATGTCGGCCTGCAGGCGAGGCTCATGAGCCAGGCGATGCGCAAACTCTCGGGGTCGCTCTCCAAGTTCGACACCACGGCGATCTTCATCAACCAGCTCCGCGAGAAGATCGGCGTGATGTTCGGTTCCCCCGAGACCACCCCGGGTGGCCGCGCCCTCAAGTTCTACTCGTCGGTCCGCCTCGACGTGCGCAAGATCGAGAACCTCAAGGACGGCACCGAGGTCGTCGGCTCGCGCACCAGGGTGAAGGTGGTCAAGAACAAGGTTGCCCCGCCCTTCCGGCAGTGCGAGTTCGACATCATGTACGGCAAGGGCATCTCTAAGGAAGGTTCCCTGCTCGACGTCGGCGTCGACCTCGAGATCATCAAGAAGTCGGGCGCGTGGTTCACGTACGAGGGTGAGCAGCTCGGGCAGGGGCGCGAGAACGCGCGCGCGTTCCTCGCCGAACACACCGATGTGCGTGACGAGATCGAGCGGAAGGTACGCGAGGCGGTCGGCATCACGTCCTTCGGCGACGAGGGAGACGAGACCCCGATCGAGATCGTGCCCGACGTGGTGCTCGATGACGAGCCCACAGCGGACGACAAGGCGAAGGCCAAGGCCGGAGCCGACGGATAGGCGGGTGCGCGAGACCTCACCCTCCGGGCGTGGGCCCGGCGCAGCCAAGCATCCGAGGAGTTGTCACGAGCGGGCCCTGGGGCTCCTGGCGGTGCGTCCGCGGGCCCGCCGGGAGCTCGAGCGTCGCCTCCTGGCTGCCGGATTCGAGGTCGATGAGGTCGACGACGTGCTTGCGCGTCTCGAGCGCGTCGGGCTCATCGACGACGAGTCGTTCGCGCGTCAGATGGCGGACCACCAGTTCGGATCGCGCCGCGCAGGTCGTCGCGCCGTGACGAGCGTGCTGCTGGCGAAGGGCATCGCCCCCGAGCTCGCCGCTCGCGTCGCCGAGGACGCCCCCGATGCCGAGCACGACCGGGCGCTCGAGCTGGCTCGATCACGGGTGGGTCGGCTCACCGGCGTCGAGCCCGTCAAGGCATTCGGCCGGCTGACGTCCCTGCTCGTTCGTCGCGGGTATGCGCCCGACGTCGCGCGATCGGCAGCACGCAGGGCCCTCGAGGTCGACGACGAGGACTAGGCCGATGGGACCTTGTCTGGTGCACGGCGCGGCCGTAGCATCGTGAGCACGAGAGGAACACTTCCGAAACCACGTTCAACGAATCCACCTGTGAGCGAGCATTGTCCCTGACCCACATCGACCCGACCGCCCAGACCCAGCCGGGTGTCTATCACCGGCGAACCATGACGATCCGCACACTCGCGCACAGCGTCTGACCGAACGAACGCGGACCGGAGGGTCCTTCTCGCAAACGTCGTCTGACGAGGTTTGTGGAGGAGAGCCATGGTCCCAGTGTTGACCGCTCTCGCCGGGCTGCTGCTCGGCTTCGCAGCGGGGTTCCTGTACAGGAAGTCCATCGCCGCCACCAACGCCCAAAGCATCGAAGCACGCGCGCAGAAGATGTTGCTCGATGCGGAACGTGAGGCTGATGCGACCTCGAAGCGTTCGATCGGCGAGGCGAAGGAAGAGATCGCGACGATGCGTCGCGAGGCCGACGACGACATCCGGGCGCGTCGAGACGAGATCGTGCGCCAGGAGCGTCGCATGAGCGAGGCGGGCAACGATCTGCAGGTGAAGATCGAGCGAGCCGATGCGCGGGCGGTCGAGCTCGAGGAGCGCGACGAGAAGCTCATGTACGTACGAACCCAGCTGGAGAGGGCGACGGAGCTCCATCGGGCCCAGCTCGAGAAGATCGCCGGGCTGACGTCGACCGAGGCCCGGGACCAGCTGATGGCTCAGATCATCGACGAAGCCAAACGGGCGGCGATGAGCCAGGTCCGAGAGATCGAGCAGCGTGCCCGCGAGGAGGGCGAGGAACGAGCTCGCAAGATCGTCACGATCGCGATCCAGCGGGTGGCCTCCGAGCAGACCGCGGAGTCGACCGTGAGCGTATTCGCCTTGCCGAGCGAGGACATGAAGGGGCGCATCATCGGCCGTGAGGGTCGCAACATCCGGGCGTTCGAGTCGGTGACGGGCGTGAACCTGATCATCGACGACACGCCCGAGGCGGTCGTGCTTTCATGCTTCGATCCGGTGCGGCGCGAAGCGGCCAGGATGACCCTTGCCAAGCTCGTCGAGGACGGCCGCATCCATCCGGCCCGCATCGAGGAGATCCACGAGCGTTCCCAGCGCGAACTCGAGGAACACGTCCGCAGGGCCGGCGAGGATGCCGTCGCCGACGTGGGCATCACCGACATCCATCCCGAGATGGTGAGATTGCTCGGCCGATTGCAGTACCGCACGTCGTACGGTCAGAACGTGCTTCGGCACCTCGTCGAGTCCGCCCACATCGCGAGCAGCCTCGCGGGGGAGATCGGGCTCGACCCGACGGTCGTCAAACGCGGGGCGTTCCTGCACGACATCGGGAAGGCCGTCACGCACGAGGTCGAGGGATCGCACGCGATCATCGGCGCTGAGATCGCCCGCCGTATGGGGGAGTCGCCCGAGGTCGTGCACTGCATCGAGTCGCACCACGGCGAGGTCGAGCAGCACACGATCGACGCGGTGCTGGCGCAGATCGCCGACGGCATCAGCGGCGGACGGCCCGGTGCACGGCGCGAATCGCTCGAGACGTATGTGAAGCGCCTGGAGCGGCTCGAGGAGATCTGTACGGCGCACCCCGGCGTCGTGAAGACGTTCGCGATGCAGGCAGGCCGCGAGGTCAGGGTGATGGTGGAACCCGAGGACGTCGACGACATGCAGGCGCAGGTGATCGCGCGCGATATCGCGAAACAGGTCGAGGAGGAACTCCAGTACCCGGGTCAGATCCGGATCACGGTCGTGCGGGAGACCCGGGCGACCGAGTACGCACGCTAGTCCCGATCAGCGTCGCGAGTCGCCTTCGCGGTCTTCTTCCCGCTGGCCGCTCCCGCCAACTTCCGAAAGCTCAGGCCCTTCGAGGGCTGTGGGCCGGCCACCCAGGAGTCGCCGTCGGTCGATGGTGTCGACGCCGTTGGGGCCGCATCCGGAGTCGGTGGCGCCGCAGCCGGGGCCGGCGCCTCCGGCTCGTCGATCGGGTCGACGGCCGCCAGCGGATCGGCGAGCGCGTCGGGATCCACACCGGCGCGCAGGGCTGCGAGGTCGGCCTCGGTCTTCTGGAGTGCGCGCTCCGCCTCGTCGGCACGTCTCGTCACGTCGTCGAGTCGTGAGCGCAGCTCTCTGAACTCTTGTTCGGAGTGCATCGAAGGGATGAAGCCGTCGTCCTTGGCCATCCGCAGCGCCGCCTCGGCCGCCTCGGTGGCCGCGTAGGCGCTCCGTGCGCGGGCCTCGCTCTGGAGCAGTTGGGACTCGAGGTCGCGGAGCTGGGACCTGAGGTCGACGACCTCGGCGTCATCGGGGGCCCCTGCCGGCTGACCAACGTGCTGCGCGGCGTCCTGGGCTGTCGATTCCAGCTCGAGCATACGGCGCTCCGCCGCTTCGGCTCTCGCTCTCGCTTCGACCGCCGCATCCTCGGCGGCGGCGAGTTCGTCCCTGACCGACGCCAACGTTTCCTCGGCCTCGGATCGCCCGGATCGAGCTGTCGCCAGCGCAGCCTCGAGCGCGGCGGTCGCCTCCTTGGGTCCGTCGGCGTCCGCCGGCGCTGCTGCGATGGCGTCCTCTGCCGCACGCTCGTCCGCCTTCGTTCGCTCGATGTCGGCGCGCACGTCCTCGACGGAACGCTCAGCGGCCATGGCCCGCTCCTCGGCCTCGGCCGCTCGCCGCTCCGCGGCGGCGACCTGCTCGTTGGCTGCGGCGAGATCTGCCGTCGCCCGTTCCGCCTCGGCCGTTGCCTGGGAGAGCTCGTTCCTGATGGAGTCGACGTCGGCCATCGCCGCGGCGACCTCCGAGCGTGCGGCTCGAAGCTCGTCCTGGATCTCGGTCGACAGCTCCCCGGCGTGGGCCGCGCGCTGCTCAGCAGCCGCGGCCCGCTCGTTGGCTGCGGCGAGATCGGCCGCCGCGCGTGCCGCCGCCGCTTCGAGTGCCGCCTTGGTTGCGGCGGCTTCCACCTGCGCCGTTGCCTCGGCTGCGGCGGCTTCGAGCGACTGAACCCGCGACTCTGCCTCCTGGGCCCTGGTCTCCGCGGCGGTGACCCGGGCTTCGGCCGCTTCGAGATCGGCCTTGGTTCGCGCCTCGGCCTCCTCGAGCGCAGTCGTGAGCTCGCCGGCGGTCATGTCCGTGTGCCCATCGAGGACCGCGACCTCGCCCTCCAGACGCTCGAGCACCAGCTCTCGCTGCACCGCAGCGGCCTCGAGTTCCACCACGGCGGCCACCAGCTGCTCGACCTTCGCGGATGCCTCGTCGGCGATGCGGGTCGCCTCGTTCAGCGCCCTCTCATGCTCGGCTGTGCGAGCATCGGCCTGTGCCGCGCGCGCCTCGGCTGCGTCGGCGCGCGATCCCGCCTGGGTCGCCTGGCCCTGTGCGCGAGCCACGTTCGCCTCCAGCACCGCCGCGCGTTCCTCGACCTCGGCGATCTTGGACTCCGTCGCGTCGGCCCGAGATCGAGCCTCGTCAGCTCGGGACTCCGCGGCGGCCGTGGCCCGTTCGGCGTCCGTCGCCCGGACCTCCGCGGCCTCCGCTGCGGTCCGAGCGGCGTCGGCATCCTCCGTCGCCCGGCGGGACGCCGCGTACGCCTCCTCAGCCTCGGCGCGCGCACGCTCCGCGTCGGCTCGAGCCTCTTCGGCTTCATCCCGCGCGCGCTCGGCGTCCGCCGTCGCGCGCTCCGCGTCGATCTTGGCGGCGACGAGACGCTCGTCGACGGCCCGAACGGCCTCCTCACCCTCGGCGACCGCCTGCTCGGCGGCGTTCCTCGCCTCGGCGAGCTCGCTGCGGATCTCGGACAACGCGGACCGAGCGTCGTCGAGCTGTTGCTCCGCCGCCTCGACCCGTGCGTTCGCCTGCTCGAGCTCAGCACGGGCCCCCGCTTCGTCCTTCCGGGTCTGCTCGAGGTCCCGCTCCGAGGATTCTGCCCTGACGGTGGCTTCCCGTGCCTCTGCAGCGAGTCGAGCCGCGGTCTCCCGTGCCTGCTCGAGCGCCTCGAGCGCGTCGGTCAGCTCACCGCGCAGCTCCTCGACCGTCGCCGACGCCTCGGCGAGGCGACCCTCGGCGATGTCGGCGCGGTCGGCCACGCTGCCCAGCTCTGCGAGGCGAGCGCCCGCTGCGGCGAGCAGCGTCTCGGTGGCGGTCGATGCTTCCGTCGCGTCTGCACCTGCCTGCAGCGCGGCGCGAAGGGCGCGCTCGGACGATGCCAGACGGCTGGCCAGATCGAAGATCTCACCGGCGTCGAGCCCTTCCGAGCGAACCGTCGAGGCTCGCAAGGTCTCGAGCTCCGCCACTCGGCGAGCCAGCGCACGTTGGGCTGCAAGGGATTCCTTCAGTTGGGCGCGTGCCTCCCGGAGGCGTGCCTTCTTGCTCGGCTTGTCGGCGTCCATCTGGACCGAGGTCCTCCTACTGTGGCGTGCGGGATCGTCGTTCCTCCCCCACATCGGCGGTGGTGATGCAGGCTTGAGAGGTGTCCGCGGATCTCGTGCGATCTGGGTAGCCGGCCGGTGGCATCGGCTACCCTCGTGAGGTCGTGGAGGGCACGTATGCGATCCGCACCTTCGGGTGCCAGATGAACGAGCATGACTCGGAGCGCATCGCCGGGTTGCTCCTCGCCGACGGCATGACCCCGGCCGACCGATTCGCCGACGCGCACGTGGTGGTGCTCAACACGTGCGCGATCCGCGAGAACGCCGACAACAAGCTCTACGGCAACCTCGGCCATCTGAAGCCGTTGAAGGCGGCCAACCCCCAGATGCGGATCGTCGTCAGCGGGTGCCTCGCCCAGAAGGACCAGGGCGAGATCCAGCGTCGTGCCCCTTGGGTCGACGTGGTCGTCGGGACCCACGCGCTGCCGCACCTCCTGGACCTGTTGGAACGCTCGGAGACCGAGGGCCCCCAGATGGACGTGCGCGAGCAGACGGAGACGTTCCCGAGCGCGCTGCCGGCGGCCCGCGATGACGCGTTCCGCGCGTGGGTCTCGATCGCGCCGGGGTGCGACAACGCCTGCACGTTCTGCATCGTGCCGCTCGTCCGGGGGCCGCAGCGTTCCCGCTCCGTCGGCGACATCTTGGCCGAGGTCCAGGGGCTCGCCGCCCGGGGGGTCGTCGAGGTGACCCTGCTCGGCCAGAACGTGAACACGTACGGTCGCGACGTCACCGTGCCCGGGTCGTCGCGCACTCCGCTGTTCGCCCATCTCTTGCGACAGGTGGGCGCGGTCGAGGGGATCCGACGGGTTCGGTTCACCAGCCCGCACCCGCACGACTTCACGCCCGACGTCATCGACGCTATGGCCGAGACGCCGTCCGTCTGCGAACACATCCACTTCCCGCTGCAGTCGGGGTCGGACGCCGTGCTTAGGCGCATGCAGCGGTCGTACCGGCGCGACCGCTACCTGGGCTGGCTCGATCGCATCCGCACGGCGATCGATGGGATCGCCGTCTCCACCGACATCATCGTGGGCTTCCCGGGGGAGACCGAGCAGGACTTCGAGCAGACGCTCGAGGTGGTGGAAGCCGCTCGTTTCGACAGCGCGTACATGTTCCAGTACTCGCCCCGTCCGGGCACGAGGGCGGCGGGCTTCGAGGAGCAGGTCCCCAAGCCGGTCGTGCAGGAGCGGTTCGACCGTTTGGTCGCGCTGCAGGAGCGTGTCTCGACCGACCGAGCCGCGGCGCTCGTCGGTGAGACCCATGAGGTGTTGGTGGAGGGCGGCGACCGGAAGGGACGCTCGACACAGTCGCGGACCCGAACGAACCGCATCGTGCACATCGCTGACGCCCTGGAGCCGGGCACCTTCGCGCGGGCCCGCATCGTGGCGGCCGCCCCACACCACCTCACTGGCGAGCTCGTGCACGCCCGAGTCGGCGCGGCCATCTGACGGCCGGCACGATGGCGACCGGGCCGCGGCTCCTGGCGCTCGTGGGACCGACCGCATGCGGCAAGACGGACGCGGGGATCGCGCTGGCTCGATCCCTGGGTACCGAGATCTGCTCGGTCGATTCGATGCTCGTGTACCGAGGCATGGACATCGGGACCGCCAAGCCGACGGCCCAGCAACGGGGGCTCGTGCGGCACCACCTGCTGGACCTCGCCGAGCCCTCCGAGCGGTTCACCGTCGCCCGCTACCAGGCCCTTGGGCGAGAGGCGATCTCGGGCATCCGGGCCCGTGGCCTTCCGCCCCTGCTGGTCGGTGGGTCGGGGCTCTACTTCCGAGCGCTCGCCGACGAGCTGATCTTCCCGGGCGAGGACCCGTCGGTACGAGCGCAGCTCGAGGATGAGGCCCAGGCCGTCGGTGTCGGACGACTCTTCCGGCGTCTCGAGGACCTGGATCCGGTCGCCGCGGCGAAGATCGAGCCGGGCAACGTGCGGCGCGTCGTGCGGGCGCTCGAGGTCGCCGCGATCACGGGCTCGCCGTTCAGCGCCTTCGCCGCCGACTGGGACCGCTACGACCCCGCGCGTGTGCTCGTGGCGGGGGTCGCGGTCGAGGCCAGAACCCTGGCCGCCCGCATCGCGGATCGCGTCGCGGCGATGTTCGCTGCCGGCTGGCTCGACGAGGTGCGTGGACTCGTCGGGCGCGGATTCGGCGCATGGCTCACCTCGAGCCAGGCGATCGGGTACGCGGAACTCGTCCGCCACCTCGACGGTAGGCTTTCCCTCGAGGAAGCCTGGGAGGGAACGGTGCGACGCACGAAGGGTTTGGCCCGCAGGCAGATGGCCTGGTTCCGGCGTGACCCTCGCATTCATTGGTTCGAGGCCGGCGAGGGCGGGGCGGTCGAGGTCGTCGACGACATGAGGGCGTTCCTGACGTCGTGAGAGGATCGCTCGAGTTCGCGAAGTACCAGGGGGCGGGCAACGACTTCGTGATGGTTGTCGACCTCGACGACGATCGACCCCTCTCGGCCGAGGAGGTGGCGGCGGTCTGCGATCGGCGGGCCGGGGTGGGAGCCGATGGCCTGATCCGGATCGTGCGAACCGACCGCGAGGGCGCATCGTTCTTCATGGACTACGCGAACGCCGACGGATCGGTGGCCGAGATGTGCGGCAACGGTATCCGCTGCGTCGGCGTGCTGTTGCACGACCGTGGACTGACCGACATCACCTCGGTCGATGTCCTCACTCGCGCCGGCGTCCGGCATCTCACCCTGCATGCCGAACCCACGGGTGTGCGGCGGGCGACCACGACGATGGGCACGCCGAACTTCACACGCGCGGCGATCCCGATGCGCGGTCCGGCCTGGGAGACCTTCCTGGCGCAGCCGCTCGAGATCGGTGACGGGCTCACGCTGACCGCCTCCGCCGTCTCGATGGGCAACCCTCACCTCGTCGTCTTCGTCGACGGCGACCCGGCGACCGTGCACGTCGGCCACATCGGGCCCGCGCTGGAGCGCCACGACCTCTTCCCAGAAGGCACGAACGTGGAGTTCGCGTACGTGCACGACGGGGTGGTGCACGCTCGGGTCTGGGAGCGGGGGAGCGGGGAGACGATGGCGTGCGGCAGCGGCGCGTGCGCCGCCGCGGTCGCGGCGAACGAGGCGGGCCTCGTCTCCTCGCGTACCGTCGTGCGGTTCCCGGGTGGCGACCTCGAGGTCGAACGTCGGGACGACGGCGAGGTGCTGTTGACGGGTGAGGCGCGGCGCGTGTTCGAGGGGGTCGCCGACCTCGAGGCGCTGGTGGGCTCATGAGCCTGGATGCTCCGACCGGCTCGGCGCTCGCGGATCGACTCGGTGACCGCGCGCTCGCCCTGATCGACGTGCCGTCGGTCAGCCGAGGCGAGGCGGACATCCTGGCATCGATCCGCTCATCGTTGCCGCGAAGCTTCGAGGTGCTCGACGACCACGACACCGTCCTGTTCGTCGCCCCGGCGGTGCGGCGGGCCGGGCGGCCGTTCGTCGTGCTCGCCGGGCACGTCGACACCGTACCGATCGCCGGGAACGTACCCGGCCTGCTCGAGCACGGCAGGGTGGTGGGACGGGGTGCGGCCGACATGAAGGGCGCCCTCGCCGTGATCATGGAGCTTGCGGACGAGCTCGCCGACGATCCGGGTTCCGTCGACGTCGGTTTGCTCTTCTTCGGACGTGAGGAGCTCCCATTCATCGAGAGCGCCCTCGTGCCGCTGTTCGATCGGTGCCCGCCCGCCGCCACGCCCGACCTCGCGATCGTGATGGAGCCGACCGACAACGCCGTCGAGGTCGGATGCCTCGGCAACCTGAACGCAACGGTCATCGTGACGGGGAGAGCGGCGCACAGCGCGCGTCCGTGGCAGGGCGAGAACGCGATCCACCGGGCGGTCGCGGCGCTCGCCCCCCTCGCCGACCTGCCCGTGCGCGATGTCATCATCGATGGGCTCACCTTCCGGGAGGTCGTGAGCGTGACCACGATCGCGGGCGGGGTGGCCGCGAACGTCGTCCCCGACCATGTCGAGGCGGGGGTGAACTACCGCTACGCGCCCGGACACGCCCCGGCCGAGGCCGAGTCTCGGCTCCGGGAGTTGCTGGCACCCGCGCGCGTCGAGGTCCGCATCGACGGGAACGCGCCCCCCGGGGCGGTGAGCGTGCGCAACCCGCTGGTGACGCGTCTCCGCGAGGCCGGCGATCTGCCCCTGCGGCCCAAGCAGGCGTGGACACCGGTCGCGGAGTTCGCCCTGGCCGGCGTCGACGCCGTCAACTTCGGCCCCGGTGACCCGCAGTACGCTCATCGTGACGACGAACGCGTCGAGGTGCACTCGCTGGTGCGATGCCACGCGGTCCTTCGCGCGTTCCTGGGCCTCGGGGCGGCCGCCGGTCGCGATGGGCAGGAGGGGTCGAAGACGTGACGCATCTGTCGCCGGGCATCCGGCGTATCGAGCCGTATCCGTTCGAAGAGCTCGATCGGCGCAAGGCGGAGGCGCTCGGCGCGGGCCGGGAGCTCATCGACTTCGGGGTGGGCGATCCACGGGAGGTAACCGCCCCGTTCATCCGCGACGCTCTGCGGGAAGCGATCGAGCCGACGTCCTCCTACCCGCGGGCCGCCGGTCTGCCGGAGCTGCGACTCGCCGTGTCGGGCTGGATCGGGCGGCGGTTCGGCGCCGACGTCGATCCCGACACCCAGGTGCTGCCGCTACTCGGATCGAAGGAGATCGTGTTCTCGCTCGCGCAGGCGACGCTCGATCCCGATGCCGGGAAGGACGTCGTGCTCGTCACCGCGCCGGGGTACACGATCCCCGAACGAGGCGCACGCTACGTCGGTGGCGACGTCCGTCGGCTGCCGCTGCTCGAGACCGACGGCTTCCTCCCGGATCTCGATGCCGTCGACGAGGCGACCTGGACCCGGACGTCCATCCTGTGGTTGAACTACCCGAACAACCCGACGGGTGCGGTCGCGTCGCTCGACTTCCTCCGCCATGCCGCGGAGCGATGCCGCCACCACGACGTGCTGCTCGCCTCCGATGAGGCCTACAGCGAGCTCTGGTTCGAGGGACCGCCGCCCGTGTCGGCCCTGCAGGTGGGTGACCTCACCAACGTCCTCGCGATCAACACCCTCAGCAAGCGGTCGTCGATGACCGGTTACCGCAGCGCCTTCGCCGCGGGGGACCCTGGCCTGATCGGAGCTCTCAAGGCGCTGCGCCCGAGCGTGGGCGTGACTCCCCAGGAGTTCGTGCAGCGGGCCTCGATCGCCGCGTGGAACGACGAGACCCACGTGGAGGACAACCGGGCACGGTACGCGGAGAAGCGGCAGGTCTTCATCGACCTGTTCGCTCGTCATGGTGTGCGCATCGCCGGCAGCGTGGCGACCTTCTACCTGTGGATCGCCGTCCCCGGTGGCCGACCGTCGCTCGACTGGGCGCTCGACCTGATCGACCGCGCCGGGGTGATCGTCGCTCCCGGATCCTTCTTCGGCACGGACGGGGAGGGGTACGTTCGTATGGCGATGGTGCCGACGTTGACCGAGTGCGAGCGCGCGGTCGAGCGCCTCGACGAGGCGTTGAGCGGGGTGCACGCGTGATCAGCGTCGCGGAACTGTGCGAGCGCGTTGAGTCGAGCTGGGTCGCCCGCTTTAGCGATCCGGAGGCTGGCCTCGACCACGAGGCCGTCGAGGCGACGATCGGCATGCTGGATCGGGGTGAGGTCCGAGTCGCGGAGCCCGACGGGTCGGGCTGGGTGGTGCACACGTGGGTGAAGCAGGCCGTGCTGCTCTACTTCCGGATCCGCGGCCTCGAGGTGAGCGCAGCCGGGCCGTTCGAGTACCACGACAAGCTGCCCCTCAAGCACGGGTATGACGCCCTTGGTGTGCGAGTGGTGCCGCCGGCGACGGCGCGGTACGGGTCGTTCCTGTCCCGGGGTGTCGTGCTGATGCCGAGCTACGTGAACATCGGGGCGTGGGTCGGACCCGACACGATGGTCGATACGTGGGCCACCGTGGGCTCGTGTGCCCAGATCGGCGCCGGCGTGCACCTCGCCGGCGGCGTCGGGATCGGGGGAGTGCTCGAACCGCTCCAGGCCGCGCCGGTCGTGATCGAGGACGGCGCGTTTATCGGCTCTCGGTGCATCGTGGTCGAGGGGGTGCGCGTGGGAGCGAACGCCGTGCTCGGGGCGGGCGTCGTGCTCACGGGGAATACCCCGGTGATCGATGTGACCGGTTCCGACACGGTCGAACACCGTGGCCGGGTCCCCTCGGGTGCGGTGGTGATCCCGGGGACCCGAACGCGGGAGTTTCCGGCGGGCCACTTCGGGCTTCCCTGCGGTCTTATCATCGGTCACCGGACGGAGGCGACCGACGACAAGGTGCGGCTGAACGAGATGCTTCGCGACTTCGGCTCGTCGATGGGGTAGGCGGCGGTGCGATGAGCCGATCCTCGAGCCCGACGAGTCGCACGCGCCGCCCCGTCGAGCGCCAGGTGCTCGAATCCCCACTGTCGGCGACGTGGCGACCTGCGGTCCGCGAGAAGGCGGTCCTCGTCGGCGTGGGGCCGGGGATCGACGAGGGCGATCTCGACGAGCTCGACGCGCTCGCCGATTCCGCCGGCGCCGAAGCGGTCGCTCGCGTCGTGCAGAGCCGTCAGGAGCCGGACCCCGCCACGTACATCGGGCGGGGCAAGCTCGAGGAGGTGCACGCGGAGGTTCATCGCGGCGGCGCGGACTCCGTGATCCTCGACCAGGAGCTCACGCCCGGACAACTCCGGTCGCTGGAGGAACGCATCGGCGTGAAGGTGATCGATCGCACCGCATTGATCCTCGACATCTTCGCCCTCCACGCGCGCAGCCGCGAGGGCAAGGCGCAGGTCGAGCTGGCCCAGCTCAACTACCTGCTGCCTCGTCTGCGCGGGTGGGGCGAGGCGATGAGCCGAGCCGGCGGCGGCGTCGGCACGCGGTTCGGCGGCGGCGAGACGAAGATGGAGGTCGACCGCCAGCACATCGGCCGTCGCATCGCGAAGCTCCGGCGCGAGCTCAAGACGCTCGCGCGGACCCGCGAGACGAAGCGGTCACGCCGGCAGGCGAGCGGTATCCCCCAGGCGGCGATCGCCGGCTACACCAACGCCGGAAAGTCGACCCTGATGAATCGCCTGACGGGCGCCGACGTCGTGGTGGCCGACCAGCTCTTCGCGACCCTCGATCCGACCGTTCGCCAGTTGAAGCTGCCGGGGGGACGCCGCTGCACGATCAGCGACACCGTCGGGTTCGTGAGCAGGCTGCCGCATGACCTCGTGGAGGCGTTCCGGTCCACGCTCGAGGAGGTGACGCTCGCCGAGCTCGTCGTGCACGTTGCCGACGCGGCATCCTTTGATCTGACCGACCAGGTCGATGCGGTCCGGCGGGTGCTCGGCGAGATCGGCGCCGGCTCCATCCCCGAGGTGCTGGTGCTGAACAAGATCGATCGTCTGAGCGGCTCCGAACGCGCTCGACTCGCCCGCCGCTATCCGGGCTCCGTGCCCGTCTCGGCGCTCTCCGGGGAAGGCGTTCAGGGACTGCTCGAGACCCTCGAGCTGACGCTGCCGCACCCACCGGTCGAGGTGGAGCTCCTCGTTCCCTACGGGCGCGAGGACCTGATCGCGCTCCTGTACCGCGAGTCTGAGGTCTTGTCGACGACGCACGAAGACGAGGGAACGGTCGTGCACGCCAGGGTGGGCCTCCGCGAGCTCGCCTCCGTGCGCGGCTTCGTGCGGAGCGAGCGACGGACCGGGTGACGCCGGTTCCTCATTCCTCCGGGGCGCCGGTGCGCCACAGAGCCTCGTCGGCCCAGGCGCCCACGATCACACGGTCCGGGTCGTGGCGACCCTCCTGGGCCATTCGGAGCGCGAGCAGCTGGAGGCGGACGGTGAGCGGGATCTGAGCGAGCAGCCCCGCCAGCGACGTGGACTCCCGGAGCTGTGTGTGAGCCACGCCCTCGGCCGCGGCAGCCGCCGCCACACCTGCGACCAACGGCTCCTCGGGGGGCGCGAGCGTCACGAGGTGGTCGCGCCGGTCCAGCGGCACGGCCGAGCCGTGTAGGAGATACTCGACGTCGTAGCCCTCGGCGAGGACCCGGGCCGCTTCTCGGACCTTCAGCGCCCCTTCCCGCGCGGTGATCGCGGCAGGTCCCGCGCCGGTGATCGCCAAGGCGCGGTCGG
This sequence comes from Actinomycetota bacterium, assembly GCA_035697485.1. Taxonomy (NCBI): domain Bacteria; kingdom Bacillati; phylum Actinomycetota; species Actinomycetota bacterium. The sequence goes on along the minus strand of DASSCU010000051.1, from coordinate 16,142 downwards.
GACGCGGGATGGAACCGATCGACGGGTCGTCGATCGCCGCCTGCACAGCCGCGGGGAGCGGCGCCAGCGCGTCGTCGGACAACGAAGCCGCGCCGAGCTCCTGGGCGATGAGGGCGAGCGCCACGAGCGCGGTCGTGTAGCTGACGGTGTAGGTCTCGCTCGTCTCGGCCTCGACGGTCTCGATCACCCGGGGGAAGTCGCTCCCGCGCTTCGTGATCGTGACGGTGTCGAGTCCGCCCGTGAACGCGAGCGCTCGGACAGCCAGCGCGTAGGCGGTCTCACCCGTGTGCGTGATCACGATCACTCCGTCCTTCGGACCGATCACCGGAGCTTGCGTGACGAACTGCATCGCGGGCACCGCCGTCGCCGCCCGCCCGGCATCCATCAACATCGCCGCACCGAGCTCGGCCGCGTGCAGGCTGGTGCCGGTGCCGACGACCCAGAGACGGCGAGCCCGATGCAACCCCTCGGTCGCCACGTGGACCTGCTGACGCACGGCGGGGGACGTCAACATGTGCTCGATGGCGGCAGGCTGCGATCGGATCTGCCGCTCGAGCGCGCTCTCACCCTCAGCTGCCATTCGACCGGGGCCCCTCCTGGGCGTGGATCCCCGACAGATTAGACGGAGACCTGCTGCTTCGGAAGCAGCGGTGCCATCGACCACCGAGGCATTCCATCGATGAGCGGTTTCTGGTAGGAGTACCCCTGCGCGTAGGCAGAACCGTGGAGGAGGGGCGCATGAAGCGGAGCATCACGTTGGCGATTGCCTCGTTGCTCGGGGTGGCGACGGTCGTCGGACCGGTCGGGATCACGACAGCGGGGGCCGGAGGTGGAGGCGGTTGCACGATCGTCGGCACCGCCGGGAACGACGTGCTCAATGGCACCGCGGGTCGGGACGTGATCTGCGGTCGTGGAGGCAACGACGTCATCAGGGGAGGTCGTGGCAGCGACATCCTGAAGGGTGGGGCCGGTGCCGACCACCTGGAAGGCAGCGTCGGGCGCGACGTGCTCAAGGGCGGCGGTGGCCGCGACGAGCTACTGGGTGGCGACGGCCGGGACATCCTGAAGGGCGGTGCCCGCGGTGACGTGATGCAGGGCGGGCACGACAACGACACGCTGCGGGGCGGCGGGGGCAAGGACACCATGGCCGGCGGCCTCGACGACGACGTCGTCCGAGGTGGCACCCAAGGCGACACGATGCGGGGCTCGAAGGGGAACGACTCGTTGTACGGCGAGGCCGGGAAGGATCGGATCTCCGCCGGTCAAGGTGATGACCTCGTGGTGGGCGGCAAGGACGCCGACCAGCTCCGCGGCCGAGTGGGCAACGACACGCTCAACTCGGTCGACGGGAGAGGGAACGACCTCGTGCGAGGACAGGGAGGGACGGACACCTGCACCACCGATCCCGGCGACACGGTGGACGGATGCGAAGCCTGAGGTGACCTAGAGCTTCCTGAGCACGGCCACGACCTTCCCGAGGATGCGGCCGTCCGGCATCTCGAAGGGCTGGAGCGTGGGGTTCTCCGGGATCAGCATCACGCGGGTCCCGTCGTGGCCGAGCCGCTTCACCGTGGCCTCGTCCTCGGCGGGGCCGGGCAGCAGCGCGGCGACGATATCGCCGTCGCGGGCGTGGTCCTGAGACCGCACCACCACGACGTCGCCCTCGAAGATGCCGGCCCCGATCATCGAGTCCCCGACCACGGTCAGGGCGAAGTGGTCGCGGTCATCGGCGTAGCCTTCGGGCACCGCGATGTGGTCCTCGACGTTCTGATCGGCCAGGATCGGCGCACCGGCGGCGATCCGGCCGACCAACGGAACGGTGACGGCCCCCGCTCGCGGCTCGGAGAGGGCCATGGCCCGTGGCTTGGTCGGATCCTTGTGCAACAGGCCCTTGCGCTCGAGGTTCGCGAGTTGCGCGTGCACGCTCGACGAGGAGGTGAGGCCGACGGCCTCGCCGATCTCGCGGACCGTCGGAGGGTATCCACGCTCGCGGATCGTCTCGGCGATGACGTCGAGGATGCGCTGCTGTCGTTGGCTGATCGCCGTCGTGTCAGACATGGTCACTAGCCTCCCTCTCGATGAGCGCGACCGTAGCAGTCGATGCGAGAGGGTGCAAACATATGTTCGGAACCGCGCTTGACTTCGAACACGCGTTCGAGGAAGCTTCCTCCATGCATCGAACGTACGTTCGTCGCCGCCTCGTCGTAATCGTGACCACGATCGGCATCATGCTCGCGCTGGGCGGGCAGGCGGCGCGGGGGCTGGCCGGCGATCCGCTCGAACCTGCGGTGTCGAGGACATACGTCGTCCGGCAGGGCGACACGCTGTGGTCGATCGCCGCTCGGCTGGCACCCGATCGCGACCCTCGAGCCGTGATCCTCGAGCTCGAGCGGTTGAACGAGAGCGCGATCGACGGCCTCGTGCCCGGACGGTCGCTGTCGATCCCGCCGTCGTCGTGAGACGGGCCGATGCCACCTTCACACGATCGCGTTGACGCCGATGGTCCCCGCGAGTACGGTTCGCGCGGCCACAACATCTTGTGGCTGCGACCACGATGCGATGCCCTTGGTGCGACGCTCACGAAGACCGCGTCGTCGACTCCCGGCCGGCCGAAGGCGGCGTGGCCATCCGTCGGCGGCGCGAGTGCCTCGCGTGCAGCCGCCGGTATACGACCTTCGAACGGATCGAGGAGGTCGGCCTGGTCGTGGTCAAGCGCGACGGCTCGAAGGAGCCGTTCGATCGGGAGAAGCTCGCGAGCAGCATCCGCAAGGCGCTCGCCGACCGACCGGTGACCGCGACCGAGGTGGAGATCATGGTCGATCGCATCCAGGGGCGTCTGCGTCGGCGCGGGCCCGAGATCCCATCGAGCCTGGTCGGCCAGGAGGTGCTGGCAGCGCTCCGCCGGGCGGACGAGGTCGCGTACCTCCGATTCGCCTCCGTCTACAAGGAATTCGAAGGTGTCGCGGACTTCGAGCGAGAGCTCGTCTCGCTGCAGAAGAAGGAGCCGGCCAAGCGACGCCGCACGCGCTAGGCGTCGTCAGACAGCCCTCCGACTCCCTGCGGGCAACCCGCCCTTGGTCGAAGCGGGTCGACCATGAGATACTACATGTAGTGTGTGACAAGAATTCTCGGCACAGCATGTTGACGGCGGGCACCGGGAGGTCCAGAATCACCGAGCCGTAATCACACGGGTGTGCTTTTCCCCAGCCATCCACACTTGTTCCACAGGGCGGTCCACGACCGCCGAGCAGAGGAGGGGGTTACCGGTGGCGACGAAAGAGGGCGACGTCGAGGTCATCCGGGAGGGCTTGACGTTTTCACGGTACTTCACGACCGAAGGGAAGCACCCGTTCGACGACGTGGAGTGGGAGATCCGCGACGCGGTCATCCCGAACTACAAGGAAGGCGGCAACGCCTTCGAGCAGCGCGACGTCGAGTTCCCGGCGTCGTGGTCCCAGAACGCCACCAACATCGTCGCTCAGAAGTACTTCCGAGGTACCCTCGGCACCCCTCAGCGCGAGTCGAGCGTCCGACAGCTCGCCGGGCGGGTCGTCGACACGATCACCAGGTGGGGTCAGAAGAACGGCTACTTCGCCACGGACCACGACGCCCAGGTCTTCGCGGACGAGCTGACCCATCTGATCGTCACCCAGAAGGCCGCGTTCAACTCGCCGGTCTGGTTCAACGTCGGTGTGCCCGACACGCCGCAGCAATGCTCGGCCTGCTTCATCCTCGCCGTCGACGATCACATGAGCTCGATCCTCAATTGGTACGTCGAGGAGGGCACGATCTTCAAGGGGGGCTCGGGCTCGGGCATCAACCTCTCGAAGATACGCTCGTCGAAGGAGTCGCTCGCTGGCGGCGGCACGGCCTCTGGGCCGGTCAGCTTCATGCGAGGCGCCGATGCCAGCGCCGGCACGATCAAGTCGGGCGGCAAGACGCGGCGCGCCGCGAAGATGGTGATCCTGAACGTCGATCATCCCGACGTCGAGGACTTCATCTGGTGCAAGGCGAACGAGGAGCACAAGGCCCGAGCCCTGCGCGACGCCGGGTTCGACATGGATCTCGACGGCAAGGACAGCGCGTCGATCCAGTACCAGAACGCCAACAACTCGGTGCGGGTGACCGACGAGTTCATGCGCGCATACGAACAGGATCAGGATTGGAGGCTGAAGGCGGTCACGACCGGAGAGACGGTCGACACCGTTCGCGCCCGTGAGCTCATGCGGCAGATCGCCAAGGCAGCCTGGGAGTGCGCCGACCCGGGCATGCAGTACGACACGACGATCAACGAATGGCACACGTGCCCGGCGTCGGGCCGGATCAACGGCTCCAACCCGTGTAGCGAGTACATGCACCTCGACAACTCCGCGTGCAACCTCGCCTCGTTGAACCTCATGAAGTTCCTCGACGACGACGGTGCCTTCGACGTGGCGAGCTTCAAGCACGCCGTCGAGGTGGTGTTCACGGCGCAGGAGATCGTGGTCGGCGAGTCCGACTACCCGACCGAGAAGATCGCCGAGAACGCCCGCGCGTACCGTCAGCTCGGCCTCGGATACGCGAACCTCGGTGCCCTGTTGATGGCGAGGGGTCTGCCCTACGACTCCGATGCCGGTCGCGCATGGGCGGGTGCGATCACCTCGACCATGACCGGGCACGCGTATCGCACGAGCGCACGTATCGCCGAGGTGATGGGTGCGTTCGAGGGTTATGAGCCCAACGCCGACGCGATGCTCAGAGTGATGCGCAAGCATCGCGCCGCGGCCGACGAGATCGATCACGAACTGGTGCCCGAGGGCATGCTCTCGGCGGCGAAGCAGGCCTGGGACGAAGCGGTCTCGCTCGGCGAGCAGCATGGGTTCCGCAACGCGCAGGCGTCGGTGCTGGCGCCCACGGGCACGATCGGCTTGATGATGGACTGCGACACCACCGGCATCGAGCCCGAACTGGCGCTCGTGAAGACGAAGAAGCTGGTCGGCGGGGGCACGATGCAGTTCGTGAACCAGACGGTGCCGCGGGCCCTCGAGAAGCTCGGGTACGAGGCGTCCCAGATCGAGGACATCGTCTCCTTCATCGCCGAGCACAACTCGGTGGCCGACGCGCCGCACCTCGAGGCCGAGCATCACGCGGTCTTCGACACGGCGATGGGCGCACAGCCCATCCACTACATGGGGCACGTGCGCATGATGGCGGCCGCGCAGCCGTTCATCTCCGGCGCCATCTCGAAGACCGTGAACATGCCGGAGGAGGCCACCGTCGAGGAGGTCGAACAGCTCTTCGTCGAGAGCTGGAAGCTCGGTCTCAAGGCCGTCGCGATCTACCGAGACAACTGCAAGGTGGCCCAGCCGCTGTCCGCGGACAAGAAGAAGGGCGCCGAGGCGCAGGAGCCTGCAGGCCTGGCGCACCCGGTCCGCAAGCGGTTGCCGATGTCGCGCCCCTCGACCACGACCTCGTTCCAGGTGGGTGACGCCGAGGGTTACATCACGGCCGGCTCCTACCCGGACGACGGCCTCGGCGAGATCTTCCTGAAGACCTCGAAGCAGGGGTCGACCCTCGCCGGCGTGATGGATGCCTTCGCGATCGCCGTCTCGATCGGGCTGCAGTACGGGGTGCCGCTCGAGACCTACGTGTCGAAGTTCATCAACACGAAGTTCGAGCCCAGCGGCATGACGAACGATCCAGACATCCGGTTCGCGACCTCGATGATCGACTACGTGTTCCGGAGGCTGGCGCTCGACTACCTGCCTGCGGAAACGCGTGAGGGGCTCGGCATCAAGTCGATCGCCGAGCGCACCGAGGCCGTGCGGGCCGAGGTCGCCGCGCAGCCCGAGCAGTCGATACTCGAGCCGGGCGACGGCGTGGCGTTCGTCCTCGACCAGGCCGAGAAGCCGTCCGCGAAGGCCAACGACGCGCCGCTCTGCTACAGCTGCGGGTCGAAGATGCAGCCGGCGGGCTCCTGCTACGTCTGCTCGAGCTGCGGCTCGACGAGCGGCTGCTCCTGACGTCCGCGATCGATCCGTGGGCGAGGGACGGCGCCCGGCTCACGGTGAGGCCGCAGGGTCGCGATGCCGCGCACACGATGCATCGGTAGCCTGTGCGCATGACGCATGAGGGCCGGGCCGGGCTCGAGGGCCTGCACCATGTGCAGCTCGCGATGCCTCCGGGAGAGGAAGAGGCCGCCGTTCGTTTCTACGGCGCGATCCTCGGCCTCACCCAGGTGCCCAAGCCGCCCGAGCTCGCGCCCAGGGGCGGTGTGTGGTTCCGCGACGGGAGCCTCGAGGTGCACCTGGGCATCGAGGAGCCGTTCACCCCGGCCGTGAAGGCGCATCCCGCGTTCCTCGTCAGGGACCTCGAGACCCTGCGGGAACGGATCCAGGCGGCCGGGTATCGGGTGACCGATGACGTACCGCTCGAGGGGTATCACCGGTGTCACGTGCGCGATCCGTTCGGCAACCGCATCGAGCTGGTGGAGCCGAAAGCCTGATGGAGCTGCCGTTCCGGCGGCTCGACGACGAGGCGGCACTGCCGTCTGCGAGGCATCCCGGCGACGCCGGGCTCGACCTGCGAGCCAACGTCGACGTCGAGGTGCTCCCCGGCGAACGGGCGATGATCCCCACCGGCGTCGCCGTCGCGATCCCGGACGGACACGCGGGACTCGTGCTGCCGAGATCCGGCCTCGCGTCGACGCACGGCCTGACGCTCGCCAACGCCCCGGGGCTGATCGATGCGGGCTACCGGGGCGAGGTGATCGTGTCGGCGGTGAACCTGGACCGCGCCGGTGCTGTGAAGATCGCGCGCGGCGACCGCATCGCGCAGTTGGTGGTCGTCAGGATCCCTGAGGTCGAGCCGATATGGGTCGACGGGTTGCCCGAGTCCGAGCGGGGCGACGGTGGCTTCGGCTCGACCGGCTCGTCGTGATCGTCAGGCTCGAAGCGCACGCCGATCGCTCCGCCTCGATCGAGGTCGAGCGAGCCGCCTTCGAGCGACCGCTGGAGTCGACGATCGTCGAGGCGGTTCGCGACGAGGCCGGGTCGTTCGCGCTCGTGGCCGAGATCGACGGCGACATCGTCGGCCACGTGCAGATGAGCAGGGCTCAGGTGGGGGAGACCGACGTCCTGGCGCTCGGCCCGATCGGGGTGCTCCCCGACCGTCAACAGCGTGGCATCGGATCGTCGCTCGTGCGGGCCGCGCTCGAGGAGGCGGGAGACCGGGGGAAGCCGGCCGTGATCCTGTTGGGCGATCCCTCGCTCTACGGTCCGCTCGGGTTCGCGCCGGGATCGCGCTACGGACTGCGGAACCCGTTCGGCGGCATGCAGGAGGGAGACTTCGTCGTCGCCGAGGAGGACTTTCAGATCGCCGTGCTCGACGAGGCACGGGCGGCGCGACTCGCGGGCGCAGTTCGCTGGCACCCGGCCTTCGGTTGAAGGTGCACAAGGCCGGGGTTAGCATGGGTGCGCGCCGCGCGGACGTGGCTCAGTTGGTAGAGCACCACCTTGCCAAGGTGGGGGTCGCGGGTTCGAATCCCGTCGTCCGCTCCAGCAACTACCTGTGGGAACTCTGAAGGTCCCGGGTGCGACCCAGCCCGGGGGCCCCTCGTTTGAGAACCTACCGAGGGGCCGCGAGCGCCTCCGCGAGCGCCTCGGGCTACGCCGGTTCAGATTGCGGGCCGGCTGGGGCTCACGCTCGCCGAGTACCGGCTGCTCGAAGCGGGGGAGCTGCACTTCTCGAACGACCTGTACGAGTGGATCGTGGAGCCGTGTGGGTGGCCCCGCGAGCTCAGCCCGACCTGCGCTGCCTTCATCGTCGGCCTGAGCGGCGAGAGCAGTGAGCCCACCGGGGCGGGTACACCCGGCGGGCTCATCGCCCTCATTGCCCGACGACCTGATCGGAGCTTCAGGCTAGGCAGGGATTCGCTTCATCGGTGGTCGGTGGCGTGTCAGGTGGCAGCCCGACGAAGGTGGCAACCAGTACGACCCCGTCCTCTCCCACGTTGAGTGCCTTGTGCACGTGACCAGGTGTCTCAACGAAGATCTCACCGGGCCGGTACACGTTACGGGTGCAGTCACCCTCCTCGATGATCGCCACGCGACCCTGCTTCACGAGGACGAAGACGTGGGCTGGGTGCGAATGCCACCCGGTGGTGCCGTTGGGCTCTAGCTGGGCGCGGACGAACAACGTCACGCTCGGCCCGTCCGGTTGGATGGACAGCGAATCGATCGTCGTCGCCCCGAGGACCTTGGCGACGTAGCCCCGGCTCGGCGTCGCGACCGCAGCCCCGACCGTGAGGACCAGGACAGCCGCCAGAGCGATGATTACGCGCTTCTTCTTCATGTTGGCGTCCTTCCTTCGAAGCGAGCTGGTTTCGACCGGAATGGCCGCCGAGGAGGTCCACGAGATTGCGCCAACCCGGCCATTTCTCGGCCGCAGGGACCGGTTCGTTCTGGGTCAACCCGCTCGGAGCTGAGCTTCATCGCCTTCCCCCCCTTTCTCGATGCGCGATGAGCGCTCGTCCATCGCGACGCTACGAGGTCGTTCCGGCCGGCTCTACGGTGGCGGCCTGGCGAGCGCCGGGATGCTGCCATCCCGGCTCGATACCGTGCTGGGCCGCTTGACGCCGCCCGAGCGATGACGGACAACTGCCGGGGACCCAGGCGCAGGAGGGCATCCGCTGGAGATCGACCAGAGCGACGAGCAGCCAACCCTCGATGGGTTGCGCCGCGAGATCGAGGAGCTCCGAGCGTCTCGGAAACGACTCGCGCTGGTCGCCGATGCCGAACGTCGCGGCATCGAGCGGGCCCTCCACGAGGGCGTGCAGCAGGACCTGGTGGGGCTCGCGGCCAACCTCGAGGTCGCGGCGCGATCGGTGGAGTCCGATCCCGCCGCGGCGAGAGCGCTCCTGGACGAGCTGCAGCGCGAAGCGCGGCGGGCATTGACGGAGATGCAGGAGCTCGCCAACCGGATCATCCCTTCGCTTCTCGACGCGGGCGGGTTGGCCCCGGAGCTCCGCGCGGCGGCGAGCCGCGAAGGCGTGGCGGTGCGGATCGACGTCGACGTGCACGTCACCGTGCCGCCGGAGATCGCCGGCGCCGTCTACTTCTGCGTGCTCGACTCGTTGGAGCGCGCGCCGACCGGCACTTCGGCGGTGGTGAGCGTCCGAGGTGAGGAGGGCGCGCTCGCGTTCGAGGTCGTCGCGGAGTGCGACCTGGGAGCGGAGCGTCGCGCCCCGTACGATCGCGTCGAGGCGTTGGGCGGGCGCGTCACGATCGCGTCGGAGGGCGACCGGACCACCGTCACCGGCTCACTGCCGCTCCCACGATGACGCTAGTCGCTCTCTGCGAGGTACAGGATCACGGCCTTGACCCGCTTGTTGACCGACGGCTCCCACGTGAGCCCGAGCTTGAGGAAGATCGAATGGATCACCTTCTCGATCGACCGCTCGGCGAGGAAGAGGGACTCACCGATCGCCTCGTTGCTCTTGCCCGCCGCCATCTCACGCAGCACGTCGCGTTCGCGTGCGGTCAGGCTCTTGAGCGGCGACCGCTCGCCGCGGGCATCCTCCGCGACCAGTGCCTCCACGACCATCGGGTCGATCACCGAGCCGCCGTTCGCGACCGCGCGGATCGCAGACACGAGCTCGCCCGGATCCTGGACACGCTCCTTGAGGAGGTAGGAGCGCCCGGCGCTGCCACCCTCCAGGAGGGCGATGGCGTAGCTCGGCGTCGCGTACTGGCTGAGCACGACGACGCCTACGTGTGGATCGGTGGTGCGGAGCCGATCTGCCGCCCGGATCCCTTCGTCGCTGTTGCCGGGCGGCATGCGGATGTCGGTGACGACCACGTCCGGACGCTCCGCCTCCACCGCGGCGAACAGGGAGTCGAGGTCGCCGCACACCGCCGCGACCTCGAGCTCAGGGTCCGCCTCGAGCAGTCGCCGGACACCTTCGCGAACGAAGAGATGATCCTCGGCGATCACCAACCGGAGCGGCATGGCCCGAGGATACGCCTGTGACCAGCGTCCTCGTCGTTGACGATAACGACCGGAACCTCAAGCTCGCACTCGATGTCCTGGGCGCGGCGGGGTTCCGGACGTTCGGTGCTGAGACGGCCGCGCAGGGGATCGCGCTCGCGCGGGAGCACGTGCCTGACGTGATCCTGATGGACCTCCGGCTTCCCGACATGGATGGCGTGGACGCGACGCGGAGGCTCGCGGCACACGAGCGAACGGCTCTCATCCCGGTGGTCGCGATGAGCGCATCATCGCTCGAAGGGAGCGAAGACTGGCTCGAGGACGCGGGCTTCGCGGGATGGCTCGAAAAGCCGATCCACGTGAGCACGTTTCCCGAGCAGGTCCGCCGTCACTGCGTGGGGAGGACGGGGTGACGAGGTCGAGGGCGTACCGTGCTGGCATCCCCAAGACAAGGACGGTTGGCCTGGTGGGCCGAGACCATCGCGCTCCCTAGCCTCTAGACGGATCGGCTCGGCGGTGTGAACATCGTCGAGCGCCGACGGCCAAGCGGCCTGAGCGGAAGGGGTATCGCCATGCGGAGGCTCGTGATCGGTGGGGGACTCGGAATCTTCCTCCTCTCTGTCGTGCTCGTGGCCTGTGGTGGCTCGAGCGCCGACTCGTCCGACGCCGAGGCCCGACGATTCCAAGACATGTGGGAGATCGACAAGCTCGAGAAGCATTTCCACCAGGCCACATCGGACAAGGACATCGACCTGATGCTGAGCCTGTACTCCCCCAACGCGACCTTCACCGTCGGCGGGGGAGAGACCGCGGTGGGCGTGGACGAGATCCGGGAGTTCTGGCTTGAGAAGTCGCCGGCGTTCGACCCCGCGAACACCTGGATCTCCGATCACCCCGCCTACAAGCTCGAGGTCACGGTGAACGGCGACCGCGGGACGCTGCACTTCGAGTGCCACTTCGTGGATGCCGCGACCAGTAAGGTGGTGGCGGTCACGGCCGGCGATGCGGACGTCGCGCGGATCAACGGGGAGTGGCTGATCACGAACTTCGTCGGCGGCACGACCGAGCTCTAGGCGTGCGAGCCTGTGCCCGACGCGCGTGCTGACAAGCGGCGAGCGGCTGTCGTCCACAAGCGGCGGCCGCTGAGCCGCATCGACGATCCGTTCGTCCGTGCCGTCGCCCGTCTGCCGGTCACGGTTCGCACGAAGCTCCTGCTCGCGTCCGTCGGCACCTCGATGCTCCTCGTCGCGGTGGGACTGCTCGGGCAGCTCGTCCTCGGGCAGTCGAACGATCGCGTCGCGAGTCTCGGAGCGCTCCGGGAGCGAGCGATCGGCTACGCGCAGCTCCAGAGGGACGTGTTGAACCTCCGCAACCTCTTGGCGGAGAACGTGGGTGATGACTTTTACAAGGTCTGGACGGAGGTCCCGCAGCGGGAGAATCTGGAGGCGATCGACCGACACGCGAGCTCCGCGGTTCGCGCCATCGAAGCCGGGACGGCCGCGGATCAGTTGGGCTTCACGCCGCCCCCTGAGGATCATGGCGACCTCGAGACCATCAGGGACACCGCCCACAGTCTTTGGGTGGTGCTGGACCAAGAGCTCATCCCCCTCTACCAGGAGGACGCCACAGCCGACGAGGTACTGCCGATCCGGGTGAGAGTGGAGAAACTCTCGAGCGACCTCAAGACCTTCACCGCGGACCTGGCGGACGGGACGCGGGCCGAGGTCGAGGAGCTGATCGCCCGGAACGCCAGCTCGTTCGCGAGCTCGCGGGCGCTGTTCATCGGCGTGGCAGCCGCTGCACTCGTGCTCGCGCTGTTGCTGGGGTTCATCCTGTCGTGGTCGCTCATCGGTCCGATCCAGAACATCGACGTCCGACTCGCGGCGATCGCGTCGGGAGACTTCGAGGGGCGCGTCGACGTCGAGAACCGCGACGAACTGGGAGCGCTGGCAGCCAACGTCAATCGGATGAACGACGAGCTCCGGAGCGTGTACGCGGAGCTCGAGGAAGCAAGTCAGCACAAGTCGGAATTCCTGGCCAACATGTCCCACGAGCTCCGGACACCGTTGAATGCGGTCATCGGATTCTCGCAAGTTTTGCGCGACGAGATGGTGGGCTCGGTGAACGAGAAGCAGGCGGAGTACCTCGACGACATCACCTCCTCGGGGAACCATCTGCTCTCGCTCATCAACGACGTCCTCGACCTCTCCAAGGTCGAGGCCGGACAGGTCGAGCTCGAGGTGCACCCGTTCTCCCTACGGGAGGCACTCGAGCGCGGCGTGGTGATGGTTCGCGAGCGCGCGACGGAGGACGGGGTCCGCGTCGCGTTCGCCGCCGATCCGGAGGTCGATCCGGTCAACGGAGACGAGCGACGGATCAAGCAGGTCATCTTCAATCTGCTCTCGAACGCGGTGAAGTTCACGCCCGCGGGCGGGGAGGTCGACGTGAGCGCGACGCGGGTCAACGGCGAGGTCAGGGTCTCCGTCGCCGATACCGGCCCGGGCATCGCTCCCGAGGATCGGGATCGGATCTTCGAGGAGTTCCAGCAGAGCGAGACGGGCGTCGGGCACCGCGAGGGAACCGGCCTGGGCCTCGCGCTCTCGAAGCGGTTCGTGGAGCTCCACGGCGGACGGATCTGGCTCGAGAGCGAGCTCGGTCGCGGGAGCACGTTCACGTTCGCGCTGCCCGCGGGATCGTTCACGCCATGACGGGCGAGCGGATCCTTGTCGTCGAGGACAACGAGAAGAACATGAAGCTTTTCCGTGACGTCCTGGTCGCGACCGGTTTCAGAACGCTCGAGGCGACGACGGGCGGCGAGGCGGTCGACATGGCATCCGAGCACACGCCGGACCTCGTGCTGATGGACGTCCAGCTCCCGGACCTCGACGGCGTCCAAGCGCTCCATCGACTGCGGGCGAACGCGCGCACGGCGACGATCCCCGTCCTTGCCCTGACTGCACAAGCGATGCAGGGGGACCGCGAGCGGTTCCTGGCGGAGGGCTTCGACGGCTACGTGTCGAAGCCCGTGAACGTGCGGGAGCTGATCGGGATCGTCCGGCAACACTGCGAAGGACGGATCGGATGAGCGGCGAGGGCCGGATCCTGGTCGTGGACGACGTTGCTCCGAACGTGCGGCTGCTCGAGGCCATACTCGTGCCGCGCGGCTACGACGTCGTCTCCGCGACCGACGGCGAGCGCGCGCTGGAGCTCGTCGCGTCGACCAAGCCGGACCTGGTGATGCTCGACGTCGTGATGCCGCAGCCGGACGGGTACGCGGTGTGTCGCAGGATCCGGGAGCGCGAGGAGACCGCGATGTTGCCCGTGATCATGATCACGGCCAGCACGTCGGAGAAGACCGAGGCGATCCGGGCGGGCGCGGACGATCTGATCGCCAAGCCGTTCGACCAGGACGAATTGCTCGCGCGGGTCCGGTCGCTCCTGCGGATCAAGCGCTACCACGACACGATCACGTCGCAGGCCGTGGAGCTGACCGAGCTGAATCGAACGCTCGAGGAGCGGGTGCAGTACCAGGTCGTGGAGCTCGAGCGGGTCCGGAAGCTCCGGCGGTTCCTCTCTCCGCAGCTCGTCGACGCGATCGTCGCGTCGGGTGACGACGCGATCCTCCGCAGCCATCGCCGCAAGGTCGCCATGCTCTTCGCCGACCTGCGCGGATGGACCAGCTTCGTCGACGCGGTCGAGCCCGAGGAGCTGATGCAGGTGCTCGGGGAGTTCCACTCTGTGATCGGCGGTCTCGTGCAACGGTTCGACGCGACCGTGGGGTTCCTCGAAGGCGACGGGGTCCAGCTCTTCTTCAACGACCCTCACGAGATCCCAGACGCGCCCCTGCGCGCGGTTCGGCTCGCGTGTGCGCTCCGAGAAGAGATGGCGACGCTGACGCCGGTGTGGCGCAAGCGCGGCTACGAGCTGGACCTGGGGGCCGGCATCGCACTCGGCTACGCGACGTGCGGCGAGGTCGGGTTCGAGGGCCGCTCCGACTACGCGGCGATCGGGGCGGTGACCAACCTCGCAGCGCGGCTCGCCGATGAAGCGACGGGCGGCCAGGTCCTGATCACCCAGAGTCTCCACGCGGAGGTCGAGGAAGACGTCGAAGTGGAGCCCAGAGGTGAGCTCACGCTCAAGGGGTTCCGTAGGCCGATCCCGGCATTCAACGTGATCGCCGTTCGCGAGCCGTCGGCGAACGTGTCCACCCTGCAGGGCTCCTGAGGCGCGGCTCGACCGCGACGGATGGTCCTCCCGTATGGGCCGGCGTGCGAACCCTCCATGTGGTGAGCCGGCGGAGGAGCCTCGCCACGGAGGGCCGGGAAGACTGGTCGGCGGAACCGAGGGGCTCACGCCCCAGGCCGAGGTTCTTCGCCGGCCTCGCGAACGGCCTGATCCTGGGCTACCTGATGTACCGAGCCGAATTGGTGCCACCAGGCATGGCGATGCTGGGACGCATCGGAGGCCGCTGCTCATGCTCTCGGGGATCGCCATCATGCTCGGCCTCTTCGAGCGGGACGCGCTCCAGGGATCGCGACCATCCCCGAGTTCCTCTGGGAGCTGTCGCTGCGTCGTTAAGGGGTCGGGCCGTCTCCCATCATCGCCGGCGATGCCCATGTGTCGATGCCGTCGCCGGATGACATCCCGCGGGCGTTGCGTGATGACCTCCGCATCAGGCAGGAGAGCCTCGTGGCAGCGAGGCAGACCCGCGGTTGTGAACGCGAGCGAACGGTTCGGTCGAGACGATCCACGAGACGGGTCGAGACGCGCAGCGACCCCCGTACTCCGGGGAACCGCAGCCCGGGGGCCTCTACGTGCCGACGGGTGTCCTAGGTCGCGGACCCCGGTTTCTGCGGGTTGTAGGTTCCGACCGATTCGGAGTTGCGTCGGTCCCGAGAGACTAATCCTCAGGCTGGCGATGTGTAACCCCGCTCGTGTGGAGTGACGGGCTAGCCTGGCCATGCTCCCGATCCTTGTGCAGCACCTCCCGAGGGACGGCGAGCTATGCGACGACGAGAGACTCGAGCACACACTCACCGAGTACCGCGCACGACGGGGGGCTGGTTCTCCTTGCTGTACTGCCACAGTGCCCGGTCGAGGGTGCGAAGCTTGGAGACATCCGTCGCCGAAACAGCGAGCGAGTCTGCGAGCGCGCGGCAAGAGATCAGGTACCAGCCGAACGGGGCGCGGTCTTCTATCAGCCCAGCTTGTTGCATCGTCCAGATCGCCCGAACGTCCCAGACCGTGTACTGCTCGGGGCTCCACACGGTGAGGATCGACGACGCCATCGCATCCTGAACGCCGTAGAGCGTCGTGAGGATCGATAGGCGTTCAACAGCCTTCGGCGCGAAAGCCGCCCTCGTGACATGCCGAACATTGATCGGGTCGTTTCGACTGAGGTGACTTGCCGAGCGCGCGGCCTTCCACCTGCCGATCTGGAGCAGCTCGTCCATCTCGAGGTGCATGCGAGCGCGCGCGGCCGGCCCCACGTCGTTGAATAGTTGGCGCTCCAACGCTGCCCCGGCTGCGGTCGCGCGGTCGGCATACCGCTGGCTCCAGCGCTCCAGGAACGATTCGTCGATCGTGAGGACAGCCATGGCCGGGAGTGTGACACGGGTTCCGCTATGCATCCCCCCTGTCCGGCTGCTTCAGCGCTCCCGTTCGCCTGGAACACCTTGGATGACTGGCCGCTCTACCCGTCTGTTCTACCCACCTCGGCAGTCCAGGACCGGTGAGGCGCGACCAGATGGGATGGCCTCCGGACATACACGCAGGTCAGCGGGACAGGAAGCGACTCGACGAACGAGTCATCCCACCTTGCCAAGGTGGGGGTCGCGGGTTCGAATCCCGTCGTCCGCTCCGATGAACGGCCGCCTTCGGGGCGGCCGTTCGTGCGTCGTCGCGTAGACTGACCGCCGCGAGCCGGCACGCAGCGGCGGGGTGGCCGAGTGGTTAGGCAGAGGCCTGCAAAGCCTCGTACACCGGTTCGATTCCGGTCCCCGCCTCGACACTCCCGTGTAGCATCAGGGGGCACACGGGCGCTTAGCTCAGGGGGAGAGCGCTTCCTTGACGCGGAAGAGGTCAGAGGTTCAAATCCTCTAGCGCCCACCGGTGGAGCCCGCTGCTCACAGCGGGTGTGGCACGCGTTGTCGACGTCTACCGCGAGGAGAGCACAC
>DASSCU010000050.1 GCA_035697485.1 Actinomycetota bacterium | reverse complement strand
ATGGCCGCGGACGCGAGCTGGAACCCGGACTCCCGAAGCTGGCCGAGCCCCTCGCCGAGCGGTCCGAACTCCCACGGCTCCTGCGAGCCGCCGCGAGCCCGACGCTCTTCGAGCTCGGCGCGGCCGGCGTCGGTGATCGTGTAGACGCGCTTGCCGTCCTGCTCCTCGCTGGTGACGAGCCCCTCGTCCTCGAGCAACTGGAGCGTCGGATAGATCGAGCCGGGACTCGGCCTCCACGCCCCCCCGCTCCGCTCCTCCAGCTCGCGGATCAGGTCGTACCCGTGCATCGGCTTGTCCGAGAGCAACGAGAGCAGCCCCGTTCGAACGTCGCCGCGCCGGGCTCGACGTCCCCCGGCCCACGGGGGACCTGCGAACCAGGCCTTCTCCCAGTGACCACGGTGACTCCACGCGTCGTGGTGGTACCGGTGCCTCGATCGATGTGAAGCGTGACCCATCGTCGCCTCCTCGCTCCGTGACTATCGCGATGTATCGTAACACGTCGTCGATACTACGAGGGTGGCCGCTCAGTCGAGGTCGACCGTGTTCGGTTCGGGATGCTTCAGCCACACCACCGTGCCCGCCGCGACCGGGGCGAGGAGCAGCACCACCATCGCGGTCAGGCTCGCCTTTGCTCCCCAGTCGGTGAGACCGACTCCCAGGCACAGGAGGGCGCTGAGGGGCAGGGCGATCTCGGCCGTGCGGTAGAGCTCGGTCTGCGTGCGTCGCAGCTCGAGCGCCCAGGCGATGAGCGCGATCGAGAGCACCGCTCCGGCGAGCGAGCCCACCAGGAGCCAGCGCACGGCATCGGGCAGCGGCTCGGCAACGTGTTCGACGGTGTTGAGGACCGCTGCTCCGCCCGCGCCGATCGCGACCACGAGCGGGAAGTGGAGGTTGAGCCAGAGCTGCGTCCTTCGCGGGACCGGAGCTTGGTACGAGATGAGGTCGAAGTAGATCCACCACAGACCGATGGCCACCACCACCCCCAGCAAGCCGATGACGATGCCGTCGACCCCGAGCGGGTGAACGTCGGCCATGCCGTTGACCGCCCCGACGATGACCTCGCCGAGGACGATGATGACGAACAGCCCCATCCGTTCGATCAGCGACGGGGTCGTCGAGATGCGCGCGTCGCGGCCCCGGGCCGGCGGCTTCCATCGATACATGCCGACGACCCATCCCCCCACCTCGGCGACCAGTGCGACCGCCCACAACCAGTACCGCACCGGCCCCGCGAACGCGACGCTGACCACGAACAGGACGGCCGCGATCAGGTAGCCGGCGGAGTACGGGAACGACCCGGGCCGGTGGTGCGGGTCGTGCAACCCGGTGCGGAACCACAGGATCACCAGGACGAAGGTGTTCGCCGCGTAGGCGAGCGCGAACCCCGTCGAGCCCTCCCCCGGGATGTCCCCGATGAACACCGCCATGACCGAGACGGCGAGCATCTGGGCGAAGGTGAAGACCCGGACGCTGATGTCGTTGGTCGTGTGGAGGTCGTGATAGAGGGTGCCGTTGAGCCACGAGGACCAGACCGCATAGAACAGGAACACGAACCAGCCGACTCCGGACCACGACGGGTGTGTTGCGAGGTGATGGGCGAGCTGCGAGATGACCACGACGAAGACGAGGTCGAAGAACAGCTCGAGGAAGGTCACCCGCCGGTCGGTCGCACGGTCCTCGTACCGACCCGGCGGCTGCCACAGACGCCGGAAGATCGACGGCTCCGCCACGGGGTCGAATGTAGCCGGGCCGCCGACCGGTTGCCGCATCGCTCGACCGGCCTCGGGCGTAGGCTTCGGCGATGGGAGCAGCCGACACGAACCCGATGGCCGTCGTCGAGGTATGGGATCGGGCGCTCCGGGCTGGCGACTGGGATACGGCGCGCGCGGCGCGCGCGGACAACGCGACGTACGTGACGCTGAACGACGAGGACACTACGTGCACGAACGCCGAGGAGATCGTCGGGCTGATGCGTTCGTGGAAGGGCAAGGTCCCGACGTCGAGGTCATCGAGTGGGAGACGATTGATTCGAGCGTCCTCGCGCACCTCAGGCAGCCGGCGTGGGACGACGCGACGTGGTTCCAGGTCCTCAGGGTGGAGGGTGGCCTGATCCGGCGGCTCGAGGACCATCCGACGCGGGAGGCGGCGCTCGCCGCGATGGGTGACGTCGATGCTTAGAGGCCAGCGTCCCCGACAGCATCACCACGACCCGAGTGAGCTGGGTGGTTCCCGCGCTCAGGCGGTTCGGCCTGGCCGGTCGCCGCCGGCCGCGATCTGGCGCAGCACCTCGGCGCGAACGCGTTCACGGTCGGCGCCGCGCGCCGCCAGGATCGTCGCAGCCGAGCATGTCTCGTCCCTCTCTAAGCCGAGCAGGAGGTGTTCGGTCCCGATGGACCGGTGCCCCAGGCGGATCGCCTCGCGGAGCGCGAGCTCGAGCGCCTTCTTCGCCTCCGCCGTGAAGGGGATGTGGCCCGCCCCGAGGCGGCGACCGCCCGGCGTGCTTCGCTCGAGCGCGCCGGGACCGAAGGACTCCTCGACCGTCCGACGGACCTCGTCCAGATCGATGCCGACGCTCCGGAGCGCGTCCGCATCCTGTTCGGAGAAGGCGGCACGGTCCCGCTCGAACCGCCGGACCTCGTCGCGCACCTCGTTCCTATCGATCCCGAGTGCGGCCAGGGCTCGCCCGCCGGCCGTGTCGGGTTCGTCCAGGATCCCCATGAGGAGGTGGTGCGCCCCGACGTTGGGATGGCCGAGCTCGCGCGCCTCGTCTTGGGCCAGGGTGACGACCGATCGAGCCTGCGTCGTGAACCGCTCGAACACCGCTACCTCCTCCGCGAGAGGAGCCGACCCCTCGCATGCTTCTTGTGCACAGCCTGCCGGCTGACACCGAGCTCGTTCGCGATGTCCTGCCACGACCAGCCGACGCCGCGCGCGTTCCGCACCTGGAGCGACTCGAGCTGCTCCACCAGCTTCCTGAGCGCCGCGACGGCCTGAAGGCCGACCTCCGGATCGGCATCCCCCGCTGCTCCCGCGAGCTTCGTGGCCTGGCTCATGGGTTGTCAATCTACGTTGACGGGGTGGTCGATGTCAACCCCGATTGACGCTTCCGACCGTTGCCGGGTCAGTTCCCGTACTGGAGGGTTTCGGGTCGTTCGAGCATCAGGATGACGGCTCGTCGATCGGCGACCGGCCGGTGCTCGATCCCTCGCGGGACGACGTAGATGTCACCCGCGGTCAATTCCACGGGTTCGCCGTCCTGCGACTCGATCCGGAAGGCGCCCTCCCAGCACAGGAACAGCTCGTCCTCGTCGTGGTGGTGCCAGGAGAACTCGCCGTCGATCGCCGCGATGCGGACGATGGCATCGTTCACGGTCACGAGGTCTCTCGGCTCGAAGGGCAGTTC